>NZ_CP036533.1:8045000-8285880 GCF_024585265.1 Bradyrhizobium sp. WBAH42 | reverse complement strand
ATGCCGACGCGGCGTTGCAGGAACTGGGGTCCGACCAGATCGGACAAGCCTTTGTCACAGCGACCATCACTGTCTGGGACCTGGATCCCAATGCGGCCGACGAAAAGCTCCGCCTGGTCGAGAAGGTCATTCAAGGCCGCGATTTCACCTGCATGATCGAGACGGTGAATGCCGTCGAAGCCTGGCTCGGTGGTTTGCCGGGCCATGTGTACGCTAATGTGCGGCAGCCACGCACAATATCGCGCAGCGCGTCGGCATCCCACTGCCCCGACCCAGGATCGCCTGCTGGCGCCACGGGCTGGATCGCCGGCCGCTTCCGCCCGCATCCAACCCGTCTTGCGCGGCTCGTTGCCCCACAGTCCGTCGAGAAACTGTCCCGCCGCGGCCGCGACCCGCTCCTGCGTAAACAGCGGACGGATGCGTTGCTTGGCATCGCGCAACGACGAAGCCCACGGCGTCAGCGTATCTGGCGTGCGACGCCGCATGAGGCCTTGCCCTGTTTCAAAAAGCCGGTCTCATCGATGACCAGAACCGCGTCCTCATCGCCGAGCGTTTCCAGCGCGTATTCACGCACAATATCGCGCAGCGCGTCGGCTCGTTGCCCCACAGTCCGTCGAGAAACTGTCCCGCCGCGGCCGCGACCCGCTCCTGCGTAAACAGCGGACGGATGCGTTGCTTGGCATCGCGCAACGACGAAGCCCACGGCGTCAGCGTATCTAGCTCACCGCCGGCCAGCAGGTGCAGGACCAGTTCACGGTCACCAGCCAGGACGGCACCGCGAGCGGCACGGTGACGGTGACCATCACCGGCACCAACGACACTGCCACGGTCTCTTCGGACTCGAAGTCCGTCACGGAAGGTGACACTGCCGCCGCATTGAACGCCTCCGGTCAGCTGACGATTGTGGATCCCGACACGGGTCAGGCCCATGTCGTAGCGCAGAGCAATGTTCCCGGGACCTACGGCGACTTCACGATCGATGCCAACGGCGCCTGGAGCTACACCGGCAATGGCGCCCCGTTCTGGCCCACGACGAGGACCAGAGCATGAAGCGTAGCCGCTTTACGGAAGAGCAGATTATCGGGATCTTGAAGGAGCACGAGGCCGGGGTGTCGGTCGCCGATCTATGCCGCAAGCACGGCGTGAGCGACGCCAGCATCTACAAATGGAAGGCCAAGTACGGCGGGATGGACGTCTCCGAGGCCAAGCGGCTGAGGACGCTGGAGGAGGACGAGAACACGAAGCTGAAGCGGCTCCTGGCTGACGCCATGCTGGACAATGCGGCGTTGAAGGACCTTTTGGGAAAGAAGTGGTGACGCCCGCGGCCAAGCGGAAGGCTGTCGCGCATCTCGAGATGCTGTCCAGGATGCCGAAGGCACCGGCAAAGCCGGCGCGCAGCGTCCTGGACTGCATCGAGCACGGCGCTACCATATTGCCCTATAAGGACGTTCCCCTTGACCAAGGGTAGGAGGTCCTACGAGACTGTGAATCTTTTGTACCGCGCGTCAGACGAATGTGATTCTCTGGGCAGACTGATCTGCTGGAGAGGATGATGGCTGACGACGGACTTTTTGGTGAATTGCCGGAGCAGTCGGCACGAACCGAAGCGGTGCCGCAAGGCGCACCTCGGCTGCGCGAGCCTGTGCGCAATCAGGTCGAATTGCGAGCGGTCGATATCGACAGCCTACTCCGGATTGCCCCGGTCTTCGGCTTCTTCGAGGCGAAGGAGGGCGGGTTCACCCAGCTCAAGGCGCATCCGCTGCCGTGGCTCGTCGAGATTCTCAATGGCGTCGAGCACGCCAATTTCTTCGAGGGGCGCGCCACGGAGTACTCCAAGGCGGCGAGCCGCGGCAGCTGGGACGGCGAAGACGGGGTGTGGGCGACTTTCGGCCGTATTCTAAACGACTGAGGCGGAATCGCATTCGTCGTTGTGGACGTTTTGGGATTGCAGGGTTTTGATGCTTCGGGCATCGGAACCTTGCAAATTCATTTTCGGGATTCCGTCGAATCGCCATTCCGTGGTCGCGTAACACCGCGCGCACCTGTGCGCGCTCCCCCAGCACGGTGATCCGCGAAACCTTGGTCAGGTCGATCCCGGTCGGCACGTCGCCAATGCTGCGCTGGGTGTCGAGCAGGCTGCGTAATGCACTGTGCGACACCGGTTCCAGGTCGATCTCGTCGGCGGTGTCGTTGACTCGCAGCGTAGTAGCCAGCGGTACCGTGTGCCGGCCGGCCCGCAACACCAAAAAGTCGGGGTCGTGCGGGTCACGCTCCCATTGGCGACGTGACCCCGGCACCGACGCCAACGCCGTCGGGTCAGGATGAGACCACAACGCGCTGGCCCGCTGCTCGGCGGCCTGGGCCCGAATGTTGTCCCGCACCACCGATAGGTAACGTAGGTAGTGAACGGTGTCGACGCCGGGGCGTGGACGTGCGCCTGGTAAGCCGCGACCGTGCTGTCGCGCGCATCATCCACGCCTGCGGATACGGCGACGTGCTGCCCGTACACCCGACCACGGAGTCCGCGCTGTCAGCGACATAAGTGGCGGCCTGCCCCAAACGCACTTTTGCTTTTCCGGCAAGCTGGTAGGGCACGTTGATAACCTGGTTGCGTTGCCTGGCGAATTGGTCTGCGCACGTTGACCCGTTTGCTACATCGGTCCGTAGGAGGGACGGCCAAATGGCGGCCGAAATGGACTGGGACAAAACGGTCGGTGCGGCCGAGGATGTACGACGCATTTTCGAGCACATCCCTGCGATTCTGGTTGGCCTCGAGGGGCCTGACCATCGCTATCTGTACCGGGCCGTCGACAGCCGGGGCCGCACTGTCGATTTTTATCTCTCCTCCCGTCGTAACAGCAAAGCTGCATACCGGTTTCTGGGTAAAATCCTCAACAACGTGAAGAAGTGGCAGATCCCGCGATTCATCAACACGGATAAAGCGCCCGCCTATGGTCGCGCGCTTGCTCTGCTCAAACGCGAAGGCCGGTGCCCGTCTGACGTTGAACACCGACAGATTAAGTACCGGAACAACGTGATTGAATGCGATCATGGCAAACTGAAACGGATAATCGGCGCCACGCTGGGATTTAAATCCATGAAGACGGCTTACGCCACCATCAAAGGTATTGAGGTGATGCGTGCACTACGCAAAGGCCAGGCCTCAGCATTTTATTATGGCTTTTACCGAAAACGGAATCCGGCTGCAATCCGGACGCGAATTGGCGGCCGACATCAGCATCACTGCCACCGGCCTCAATCTGTTGGCCTTCGGTGGCATCAACCTCTCGGTCGACGGAGTCGCCGTGGACGTTGCCGAGAAGGTGGCATTCAAGGGTTTCCTGCTCAGCGACGTGTCCAACTTCGCCGGCCCACATGGACGCACCCGGGCACACCATCTGCTGTCCGCAGCTGCCCGCAGCCATGCCGACCCGGCCGCTGCAGGGCGCCGAAGCCCCCTGGCGGACCTCAAGGTGTTGCGCGAGGGCCCGGTCGACGACGATCACCTGCGCTTTACGACGTCGGCTTCGGCGAGCCGGCTGACGGTGAAGCGCATCACCAGGAGCACGCGCGTGCTGCAGGTCGTCCACGTAGCGCAGCGCCATCCACGCGGCCGTGCCGAAGGCGGGGATGTTGATCAACGCCAGGTAGCGCCACATGGGCTGCGCCGCGACGATGCCCAGGCCCACGCTCAGGCCCATGAAGAGCACGCCCGCGCCCAGGCCTCCCCAGAAGAATCGGTTCTCCGTGAGCGGCGGAACCTTCAGCGACGCATCGTCCTGCTCCGGCTCGCGGTCCGTCTCCAGCCGCGCCAACGCCTCGTCCCGCCGCGCCACTGCCTTCGGGTAGCGCTTCACTCGCGAGAGGATGTCCAGCGGCAGCCCCATCGACTCCGGCGAGGGCGCCGCGCGCCAGGCGGCCTCCGCGCGCGAGATGGCCTCCTTGAGGCCCTCGCCGCCCTTGGTTCTGGCCGTACCCAGCTATCAAACTCGGCTTCGCTAAGATACCCCAGCGCAAGGGCCGCAGCTTTTAAGGTCAGCCCTTCTTTATGCGCTTTTTTGGCGATCTCCGCGGCTTTGTCATAACCAATGTGGGTGTTAAGCGCAGTCACCAGCATCAGCGATTCATTGAGTAATTGATTGATTCGCTCACGATTCGGTTCAATACCCACTGCGCAGTGTTTGTTAAAACGTTCCATGCCATCTGCCAGCAAGCGCACCGATTGCAGGAAATTGTGGATCACCATTGGACGGAAGACGTTCAGTTCAAAGTTACCGGAAGCGCCCCCCATGTTGATCGCCACGTCGTTCCCCATCACCTGACAGCAGAGCATGGTTAATGCCTCACACTGTGTTGGATCGTTAGGTTCCGCCGTACAGGTATTGGTTTTGCTGGCAATGGGACTGGTGATTTATTTAGCCACCAGTAAATACGGCAATATTCGTCTTGGCGAAGGAAAACCGGAATACAGCACGCTCTCCTGGCTGTTTATGTTTATTTGTGCCGGTTTAGGTTCTTCTACGCTTTATTGGGGGGTTGCTGAATGGGCCTATTATTATCAAACGCCTGGATTAAATATCGCACCGCGTTCACAACAGGCACTCGAATTTAGCGTCCCTTACTCCTTCTTCCACTGGGGCATCAGCGCCTGGGCAACTTATACGCTGGCCTCATTAATCATGGCTTATCACTTTCATGTGCGTAAAAACAAAGGTCTGAGTCTTTCCGGCATTATTGCCGCGATTACCGGCGTTCGCCCGCAAGGCCCAGCAATTGTACCCATTCCTTTTTTTGACGTGGTAGTAGATTTGGGAATTTTGTCACAGCTTATTCCCGATATTAATTCCCGTTTTGGTTTAGCGCCTGAACATGTCAGTGTCTATGATCCAAAAACAAAAACAATTCATTGGGATGAATTACGAAAACGCGGCTTTCAATTTTCAGGCTTTGTGGTCGCTCGCACTACCGTTAAAAAAACCTTTAACGGTTTCTTTGGAAAGATTGTTACCAAACAAGTGACAAAATTCGTTCCGCTAGGTGGGCAACTTGTTGCAGCAAGTTTAGGCTATTTTATGATGAAAAAAATAGCCCAAACTCATCTAAATGACAGCTACAACCTTGCTAAACGTATTCAACAAAAAAGTCGTGGCACGGTTGTAAACTAAAATCCAACTTATGGCTGAGAGTTTAATCCCAGCCGTGTCGGTCACAGGGATCGACGCCGTGATTGGGCCGTCAGTCAGCCCGGACAGATCAACCGCGCTAGAGCCATCGCCGCCAGGTCCACGAACAACATCGTGGAGAGGATTGCCATCCGAGAACCTCACCATCGCAACCGCATCAGGATCAACACCCACAATCGTGAAACCAACTGCCGCCTTCTCTGCATCGCTGATGAAGCCGTCACCGTCGTTGATCGTCACAGACGCTGTTGGCGATGCATCCGCCGTCGTGTCCTTCGTGGAGGTATCGCCGGTGCCAGCAGCCGTATTGCCAGCCGTGTCGGTCACAGAGATCGACGCCGTGATTGGGCCGTCAGTCAGCCCGGACAGATCAACCGCGCTAGAGCCATCGCCGCCAGGTCCACGAACAACATCGTGGAGAGGATTGCCATCCGAGAGGTCAGGCCGGGGCTCGACTCGGCCATCTTGGTCAGCCCGAGGTTGATCGCATCACCGAGGATTGCGGACAGCAGCAACGTCCTGTCTTTGGCCTCGGCCCCGTCCTTCAAGTGGGTGAAGTGGCGGCTGAAGCCCGTCCAGTCGTCCACGTCCATCAGCAGTTCGGTGATCTTGATGCGCGGCAGTAACTGGCTGGTTTGGTCGATCAGCGCCTGCGCCCGATCCGGCACCGCCGCATCCAGCGGGGTGATTTTCAGCCCTGACTCGGTGAGGATGGCATCGGGCAGCTCGTTGTCCTTGGCCAGGCGGGTGACGGTGGCCAACTGCTCGTCCAGCAGCTGCAAACGCTCTTCCAGGTACTGGTCGCTGTTCGGGTTGATCGCCAGGGGCAGGGCCTGCTCGCGCTTGAGTGCGGCGAACTTCTCGGCTGACCTTGCCCCCAGATTTTATCCAGTTCTGAGTTCGCTCAAGCCATTGGATTTGCCCAGTTGGGCGGTGGTAGCGACGGGAGCTGGCGCGGAGCCATCGGCATAGCGCAGCGCCAGATCCCGGCGCGGGTGGCAGGTGAAGGCGAACTCGGAGGGTGTCTTCCATCCGAGCTGTGAGTGCGGTCGTGTGTAGTTATAATCGGCGCGCCAGCATCCGAGCGCGACGCAGGTCTGAGCCAGCGACGTGAACAGCGTCTCGTTCAGCAATTCATCCCGGAGCCGACCGTTGAAGCTTTCGATGAAGCCATGCTGCATGGGCTTGCCCGGAGCGATATAATGCCAGGCGACGCGGCTCCGATCGGCCCAGGTCAGGATGGCGTTGCTGGTAAGTTCGGTGCCGTTGTCGCTGACCACCATCTTTGGCTTGCCGCGCTCCGCGGCGCGGAAGAGCTCGACGGGACCTGCGTAGGGGCCGGCGGGGATGTAGCCGCGGTTGGCTTCACCGAGCCGTTCGTGGACGGCGAAGAGGCGCTCAATCTGTCCCGGCTCCAGTCCGCCCGCGGCGGGCAGGTTGCGCAGCAGATGGATCATCCGCGAGAGCAACGCTTCGCCATGGAGGCTTTCCAGTTGCTCGAGTTCAGAGGCGGGGACTTCATGGACGGGGAGCCCGACCATCTTGCCGAACGCGGCCAGTCGGATGAGCGGCGGCGGCTCCGGATCCGGTTCGCCCGAGGGCGCGATGCTGTCGAGCAGCGCCAGGAACTCCACCTGTTCGCCCAGGGCCTGGAACTGTCGCGCCATCTCGTAGACCACGAGGCCGCCGAAGGACCAGCCCACGAGCCGGTAGGGGCCGTGGGGCTGCACGCCGCGCACCTGCTCTTCATATATTATGTTGGAGATATACTCCGCTGGTATCATTGGATGCATCTGTTTGTTCTTTGCTCCTTTCGGTTGATGACGGCTGTTGTCGCGTATGGCAATGTCTGCTGTGCCGGTTTGGTCTTCAGCTAGATCAGTGCAAGGTTGTGCTGTTTTGGGCCTCGGCGAGCCGACACGCCTCGGCGTTCTCAGCTAAGCGCTGCCTAAACCATGCCTAACCCGGTGACGATGCTCTATGGCCGGAAAGCTGATCTGGTGATACTGCCTCATGTGCTGGCGGAGGAGCGGCCTCATCCCTATTCGACACCGGGTCGGAAGCGGGGGGCTCAAATAGCGTTGACCACCGGGATCGATGCCTTAGCGTCCTTTGCGCCACAAATCGTGAATCCCCGACACGGACTTAGCCGCGTTGTCCAATGCCTGGGGGGTTGTGAAAATAAAAGACGGACAGTCGACTTGGCTTCCTTGGGGCCAGTCGAACGATCGGTGACAGTCTCGCGCTGCTTCCACTTCGCGACAGCCTTCTGGTTGATCCCGTAGCGCTTGGCGAGACCTCTCAGGCTCTCTTGACTGTTTTGTATTGCTCGACGGACTGCCTCCGTCGTGGTGGCGCAGCCGTGTAAAATCTGTCCCATAGCGCTTCCTTCGAATCGTGCGACAAGGATGCACCATCAAAGTCTGGGACTAAACACCTAGCATTACAGTTGCATTGTCTTGAAGGTTCTGAATCCATGGGCTGGGACCATGATTCGGGATCTGATGATTGGTGGCGCGTCGGTTGAAGATACGCTGACGCCGTGGGCTTCGTCGTTGCGCGATGCCAAGCAACGCATCCGTCCGCTGTTTACGCAGGAGCGGGTCGCGGCCGCGGCGGGACAGTTTCTCGACGGACTGTGGGGCAACGAGCCGGGGTGAGACTTCTAATTACCCTGCGGCCCTCAGGGTCCACTCATGGACACTCCCTTCAAACAGACGCAGGACGGCGGCGCGGCGGGTGACCCCTTCGCCCAGGTGGTTGACGGACTTCGGGCGGGACAGCGCGTCCGGACGCAGGGGCTCAAGGGGGCCGCGCGCGGGCATGTGCTCGCCCGCCTGCATGGCGCGCTGAAAGCGCCGCTCGTCTGCGTGGCGGTGGACGAGGAAGCCGCCGACGCGCTCGCGGCCGACCTGTCCTTCTTCCTGGGCGGCCAGGGCAGCCTGCTGGCGCCGCGCGTGCTGCGGCTGCCCGCGGACGAGGTGCTGCCCTACGACGAGGTGTCTCCCGACGCGGCGGCCGTCACGGAGCGGCTGGGCGCCCTCTTCCACCTGGGCCAGGGCACGCGCTTCCCCGCGCTGGTGCTGTCGGTGCGCGCGCTGCACCGCAGGGTGCTGCCGGGCTAGCGCCAGCCGTTGACCTGCCGCCAGGTAGAGCGTGTTTTCACTGCCCTGCATTTGATAACCCTGCAACAGAACGATCGGCTGTTTGCCACTGGCATCAACGACGGTGAGATCGGTACCAGGATTCACGGTAGCCAGCTCGCCTATGCGAGAAGTTTTGAAAGGATAAATATGTGCGCCATTAGTCACTGAAGTAGCGGCCTGACTTTCCAGCTCATGCGCCGCGTTGTCATCCATTTTTATTTCTGGCGGAAAATGGGCAATGCCTTTATGACAATCGATACAGGTTTCGCCGCCCTTTTGTGCTTTGTTATGCATTTTCTGCGCAGATTCACTTTGCGAGGCAATATCCATGGCATCAAAAGAATGGCAACTACGGCACGTTGCAGAGTCAGTTGCTTTTAATTCTTTCCATACTGTTTCGGCCATTTCCTGGCGATGAGTTTCGAACTTATCGTCACTGTCTATTTTCGATCGCACCAGCAAGTTCGCGTTCGTGCAACTGGCCAGGAAGACCGGAAGGACCTCGGCCGCGGCCTTCCTCGAAGCCCTTATTGCGGCCGTCCCCTACAAGATCCACACGGTTCTCACCGACAATCGGATCCAGTTCACCTTCCCACCGCGCTATGCGGACGGCCCGACAGCAAGATACGCCACGCATATGTTCGACATGCGCTGCCGGGAGAACGGGATCGAGCATCGGCTGATTAAGATCAAGCATCCCTGGACCAATGGCCCACTTAGGATCAGTCTTGGGAGCTTCATGGAAGCTGTCCGGTGCCTCAGGATAAATGACATTCCACGTGAGGTGGTCACCGAACTCCGCCATGCGTATCATACGCGCGATCCTTGCCGGCGAGCGCGATCCCGAGGCGTTGGCGTGCTTGCGCCACTACAGTTGCCACTCCAGTGCCGAGACGATTGCGAAGGCGCTCACCGGGAGCTACCGCGCCGACACCTCAATGATCGCTTCGTCTTCGAGGTAGCCGGCAATCGCGGAGCCGAGCGCGCTACGCAGCATTCGCGCACCGCGCGAACTCGTCTCCGATTGAATGGAATGGATTGCCACCGCTCGCCCCCACCGAGTGAGAGCGTCCACAGACAGCCCTCAGATGGGGATGATTAAGAAAGGCACCAACGGACTTGGTGCAACAATCGCTTTCAGTGGTCGTAGATTAGCGTAGAAAAAGAAAGACAAAGAACTGATCTCTGAGGCCTGCTCAATCGTAATGCGAGTTACTGCTCACCAGTCAGCATTATCATCCGCGGGTATGAGGACCACCGAATTCTCATACGAGCGCATCCAGGACGCTCGTCAGGATTCGTCGGCCGATTCCTGGCGACGGATATCTTCCGGAATCTCGCGCAGAAAGCTTTGCCCCTTTTGCAAGCGGCGCCCGAGTGCCTCAACAAATCCTTCAAACCGCTCCCGACCCTTTGCCTGCGCGGCCGCCTGCGCGTCGTTGGGTAGGGGCGGCGTAATCGTCAGCCAAAACCCCCCGGAACTTCGCCGTCCGCTGGAACGAGCCGTCCTTGTTCAGGATGATTCCCTCGTCGACCAGGGCTGCCCAGGGCAGGAAGTCGGCGAGCCGCGCGTTGGAATGGCGATATTCGGCAAGGTTCAACATGACCGATAACTCAGAGGTTGAGATGGCCGGGAATGCGCAGATGTCGGCGCACCACATCGACGAACGCGGGATCGCGCTTGGCCGCCCAGACGGCGGCCATGTGGCCGATCAACCAGAGGACGAGACCCGCGATCCAGAGCCGCAGTCCGAGTCCAAGGGCTGCCGCCAGCGTGCCGTTGACGATCGCGACCGACCGCGGCGCGCCCCCCATCAGGATCGGCTCAGTGAGTGCGCGATGAACGGGCACGAAAAAGTTTGCCACCTGATCATCCATCAGATCACCACACCGCCGCCGAACGAGAAGAACGACAGGAAGAAGCTCGAGGCGGCAAACGCGATCGACAGACCGAACACGATCTGGATCAGCCTGCGGAAACCACCTGACGAGTCCCCGAAAGCGAGCGTGAGTCCGGTCACAACGATGATGATGACGGCGATGATCTTGGCGACCGGCCCTTCCACTGACTGCAAAATCTGATTGAGCGGCTGCTCCCACGGCATGTTCGAGCCAGCCGCCCATGCGGGCTGAATTGCCAAAAACATGGTGCCGTAGGCGGCCAACGATGTACCTCCTGCATGGGCTTGCCCGGAGCGATATAATGCCAGGCGACGCGGCTCCGATCGGCCCAGGTCAGGATGGCGTTGCTGGTAAGTTCGGTGCCGTTGTCGCTGACCACCATCTTTGGCTTGCCGCGCTCCATGACCAGCCGATCCAACTCCCGCGCCACCCGGGCCCCGGAGAGCGAGGTATCGGCCACCAGCGCCAAGCACTCGCGGGTACAGTCATCGACCACGGTCAAGATGCGGAAGCGGCGGCCATCCGTGAGCTGATCGGAGACGAAGTCCAGTGACCAGCGGTCGTTCGGTGCCATCGGCACCGTCATCGGCGCCCGGGTCCCGATCGCCCGCTTGCGGCCGCCACGGCGGCGCACCACCAACTTCTCTTCCCGGTACAGCCGGAATAGCTTCTTGTGGTTGATCGCAAAGCCCTCCCGCTTGAGCAGAACATGCAGGCGCCGATAGCCGAAGCGGCGGCGCTCCTGGGCGATCGCCTTCATGCGCTGGCGAACGCCGGCATCATCCGCTCGGGTCGTCCGATATCTCATGGTCATGCGGCAGCAGCCGATGGCTTTACACGCCCGCCGTTCGCTCATCCCGTGGGCATCCACGAGATGCGCGACAGCCTTCCGCTTGGCCGCGGGCGTCACCACTTCTTTCCCAAAAGGTCCTTCAACGCCGCATTGTCCAGCATGGCGTCAGCCAGGAGCCGCTTCAGCTTCGTGTTCTCGTCCTCCGTCAGGCCCATGTCGTAGCGCAGAGCAATGTTCCCGGGACCTACGGCGACTTCACGATCGATGCCAACGGCGCCTGGAGCTACACCGGCAATGGCGCCCATAACGAGCTCACCGCCGGCCAGCAGGTGCAGGACCAGTTCACGGTCACCAGCCAGGACGGCACCGCGAGCGGCACCGTGACGGTGACCATCACCGGGACCAACGACGCTGCGACCGTGAGCTCCGACTCCAAGGCGGTGACGGAGGGCGACATTGCGTCCGCGCTGAACACCTCCGGGCAGCTGACGATTGTGGATCCCGACACCGGCGAAGCCCATGTCGTCGCCCAGACCAACGTCCACGGGACCTATGGGGACTTCACGATCGATGCCAACGGGGGCTGGAGCTACACCGGCAACGGTGCCCACGATGAGCTCACCGCCGGCCAGCAGGTCCAGGACCAATTCACGGTAACAAGCCAGGACGGCACCGCGAGCGGTACCGTGATGGTGACCATCACCGGGACCAACGACGCCGCGACCGTCAGCTCGGACTCGAAGGCGGTCACCGAGGGCGATACGGCGGCGGCGCTCAACACCAGCGGTCAGCTCAGCATCACCGACCCGGATACGGGCGAAGCCCATGTCGTGGCGCAGAGCAACGTCCACGGCACCTACGGCGACTTCGCGGTCGATGCCAATGGCGCCTGGAGCTATACCGGCAACGGTGCGCACAATGAGCTCACCGCCGGCCAGCAGGGCCGACGCGCTGCGCGATATTGTGCGTGAATACGCGCTGGAAACGCTCGGCGATGAGGACGCGGTTCTGGTCATCGATGAGACCGGCTTTTTGAAACAGGGCAAGGCCTCATGCGGCGTCGCACGCCAGTACACCGGCTCGGCGGGCAAGATCACCAATTGCCAGATCGGAGTGTTCGCCGCCTACGTGTCGCGGCATGGCCATGCCTTCATCGACCGGGCACTCTACCTGCCAAAGGACTGGACGGACGACCGCTCGCCTGAAGGCCGCGCATGTCCCGAGCGATGCGGGCTTTGCCACGAAGCCCAAGATCGCGCGTCACATGATCGCTCGCGCGATCGCCGCCAAGGTGCCATTCTCGTTCGTGGCGACGGGCGAGATCGAAACCCAACTGCGCAAGGCGGGCAAGGGCTATGTTCTCGGTGTTGCTTCCAATCATGTGTTCCGATCCTGGGGCAAGCCGCAGCCTGTCGCCGGCACCGCCGCCACGATCGCGCAAAACCTTCCCAAGAAGGCCTGGCGCCGCCTGTCATCCGGCGGAGGAACCAAAGGTCCGCGCTGGCACGACTGGGCCTATCTCGAATTGGCCGATCTCGAAGCCAGGGAATACAACGATGACCTTGCCGGGGAATGGACGCGGGGTCTTCTGGTCCGCCGCAATATCGCTGACGGCAGCTTGGCCTTCTTCTCCACATGGTGCCCCAAAGGCACGTCCATCCAGAAGCTGGTGTCGGTGGAAGGCCATCGCTGGGCCATCGAGGACAGCTTCGAAACCGCCAAGAACGAGCTCGGTCTTGACCACAACGAAACTCGCTCCTGGCTACTGATCTTTCCCGCCATAGACGCCACCGAACCAATTCGATGGCACCGACCCAATCATCGGCGAGAAGTTGTCCAGTAACATTCTGGGTGAGGCAATGCGGGGTCAAATTTGCAAGCCGATTGACACGATTGAGCTAGAATCGCATTTGTCGTTGTGGACTGTTTTGCGTTTGCAGGGGTTTGATGCTTCGGGCGTCGGAACCTTGCAATTTCATTTTCAGGATTCCGTCGAATCGCCAACCATGATTCCGTCATCGCATCGGAGGTGGCGATGCGACCGAAGAAGCACAGGACGACGGGATCGGGCGATCTGTTCCGGGCCAGGCTGGACCAAATCATCAATATGAAGCACGAGCTGGTTCAGCTCGCCGGCAAGGTCGATTGGGACTGGATCGACGGCGAGATCGCGCCGCTCTATAGCGAGAATGGTCGGCCCGGGATCGCGAGCCGCTTCATGATCGGGCTGTTGCTGCTCAAGCACATTTACGGGCTGTCCGATGAGGGGGTGTGCGAGCGCTGGGTCCACGACCCATATTTCCAGTACTTCACCGGCGAAGAGTTCTTCCAGCACGCATTCCCGCGCGAGCGCTCGGACCTGAGCCACTGGCGCAAGCGGCTCGGCGACAAGCTGGAGCTGTTGCTGGCCGAGAGCTTGCGGGTGGCACACGAGGCCGGCGCGTTACGCAGCCAGGACATCAAGCGGGTCACAGTCGATACCACCGTGCAGCCGAAGGCGATCACCTTCCCGACCGATGCCAAGCTCTTGCACGCGGCGATCAAGGGACTCAACCGTCTGGCGAGGAAGCACGGGGTCAAGCTGCGGCAGTCCTATCTGCGCATAGAGGCCGAGGTCGCGCCTGCGGCCAAAGCCCCATTCGATGCCGCCGCCATCCTTCACGACGCCGGTCACAAGCTGGCCGAGTCTCTTTTCGAGGTCGCGCGACCAGGGCACGAGCTGGAAGCCGAGCCCGTTGTCGATCATGGCGAAGCGTCCCGAGGCGAGCGTCAGCCGCTGGCGATACGTGCCCGCCACATGCTCCGCAGGGGCGGCGTTCACATGAGGCAAGCCGGTGTCGGCTGAGACTTTTGCGGCCGCCTCGTCCAGTTCGCGCCGGCGCAACGTGTTCAGGAGGTCGCGCTGCAGGATAATGCGCTGGCCCTGCCGCCGCGCCAGACCCTGCTGGATCAGATGCTCGGTACGGGCTTCCATGGCGTCGCGGGTCTCGCGGCCGAATCCACCCATGGCGAGCGGCATGGGGTCGCGTTCGACGAGCCTGTGGTCGAGCCAGGTGGCCCCTTTTGCAGTGACCTGCCCACCGAGATCGAGATCGGAACGGGTGGCGAGCACCACGGTGGGGCGCGGATCGCCGGGTGAACCCAAGCGTCGAACCTCGACGATGCCGCCGACCGGCGGTGCATGTTCGAGGGCCTCAAGGCCTCGAAAGCGCACATGGTGCGCCCGTCCATCTGTTCCGTCGATCAGGGCATAGGCCTCGCCAGTCAGTTCGTCATGCAGTCCCCGGTCGACCAGCCGTCCGACAAGCTGGGATGTCGGCTGGCCGCCCTCGATGACGAAGTCGGCAACGCTGCGCGCTTCCCCCCGCTCGGTAAAGGCGCGGTGCATGGTTTTGATGATGTCGCCGCGCATGCCGAGATCGCGCAAGCTACGCTCGGTCTCAAGCCCGACCATCCATTCGCCCGGTGCAGCGGAGGTGGCAAGGCCCATCGTTTCCAGATGCTGAAGGCGACCGACCATAAGGCGACGGATCTCGGGATCGGACTTGCCGGGATTCTCGGGGCGAAGATCGATATAGCCGGTCTCATAACTGCTCGCCGGCGCACCAGCCTCCCCACCTCCGCCGAGTGCGGCGGCTGCACGACGCAACGGGCTCATGGCGGCCGAGGCGCCAGCCTCCGCAACGCCAGCCATGCCTCCGCTTCGATAGGCGGCCGATGCTCCGCTTATGACAGCGCCGCCACCGCGCGCGGCGCCTGCAATCGCACCGCCAGCGAGACCGGCACCGCCAGCGGCAAGTCCCGCGCCCGCCGCAACAATGCCACCGGCAGCAAGGCCTGTTCCAACCACGGCACCCGCGCCGAGTTGGGGTCCGCCAGAGACCAAACCGTTTGCGATTCCGGGACCAAAGATACCGAGGCCCAGCAAGGAGAGCGCAGCAAGGACCAGCGTCATCGCGTCTTCTATGGTCGGCTGATTGCCACCAAAGCCAGCGGTGAACTGCGAGAACAGGGTCGATCCAATGCCGACGATGACGGCCAAGACCAAGACCTTGATTCCGGAGGATATGACATTGCCCAGAACCCGCTCTGCCGCAAAGGCGGTCTTGCCAAACAAGCCAAAGGGAATGAGCACGAAGCCGGCCAGCGTCGTGAGCTTGAACTCGATCAGGGTGACGAAGAGCTGGATCGCCAAGATGAAGAAAGCAAGCAGCACCACGACCCACGCGAACAGCAGAACGACGATCTGGATGAAATTCTCGAAGAAACTGATGTAGCCCATCAGGTTGGAGATCGAGTCGAGCAACGGCCGGCCGGCATCAACCCCGACTTGAGCAATCTTTCCAGGTCTCAGGAAATCGGATGCGGTCAGGCTTGCGCCCGATGCTTTTAGCCCAAGACCGGCGAAGCTCTCGAAGACGATGCGCGCCAGGCTATTCCAGTTACCGATGAGGTAGGCGAAGCCCCCCACGAAGAGCGTCTTCTTGACGAGGCGCGCGATGATGTCCTCGTCCGTTCCCCAACTCCAGAACAACGCTGCGAGCGTAATGTCGATCGCAGCAAGGGTCGTTGCGAGGTATCCGACCTCGCTCCCCAGCAATCCGAATCAACTGCTCGCCGGCGCACCAGCCTCCCCACCTCCGCCGAGTGCGGCGGCTGCACGACGCAACGGGCTCATGGCGGCCGAGGCGCCAGCCTCCGCAACGCCAGCCATGCCTCCGCTTCGATAGGCGGCAGACGCACCGCTCAAGACGGCCCCCCCACCGCGCGCGGCACCTGCAATCGCACCACCAGCGAGACCGGCGCCCCCGGCGGCGAGGCCTGCCCCCGCCGCAACGATGCCGCCAGCAGCAAGGCCTGTTCCGATCGCGGCACCGGCGCCGAGTTGCGGTCCGCCCGACACCAGGCCATTTGCGATTCCGGGACCAAATATACCAAGGCCCAGCAAGGAGAGTGCAGCAAGGACGAGCGTCATCGCGTCTTCGATGGTCGGCTGAGCGCCGCCGAAGCCAGCGGTGAACTGCGAGAACAGAGTCGAGCCGATGCCGACGATAACGGCCAGAACCAAAACCTTGATCCCTGAAGACATGACGTTGCCCAGAACCCGCTCTGCCGCGAAGGCGGTCTTGCCAAACAAGCCAAATGGAATGAGCACGAAGCCGGCAAGCGTCGTAAGCTTGAACTCGATCAGGGTGACGAAGAGCTGGATCGCCAGAATGAAGAAGGCGAGCAGCACCACGACCCACGCGAACAGCAGAACGACGATCTGGATGAAATTCTCGAAGAAACTGATGTAGCCCATCAGGTTGGAGATCGAGTCGAGCAACGGCCGGCCGGCATCAAGCCCGACTTGAGCAATCTTTCCAGGTCTCAGGAAATCCGATGCGGAGAGGCTTGCGCCTGATGCTTTCACGCCAAGACCGGCAAAGCTTTCGAAGACGATGCGCGCCAGGCTGTTCCAGTTGCGGATGAGGTAGGCAAAGACCCCTACGAAGAGCGTTTTCTTGACGAGGCGCGCGATGATGTCCTCGTCCGTTCCCCAACTCCAGAACAACGCTGCGAGCGTAATGTCGATCGCAGCAAGGGTCGTTGCGAGGTATCCGACCTCGCTCCCCAGCAATCCGAATCTGAACCTTGCCGAATATCGCCATTCCAACGCGCGGCTCGCCGACTTCCTGCCCTGGGCAGCCCTGGTCGACGAGGGAATCATCCTGAACAAGGACGGCTCGTTCCAGCGGACGGCGAAGTTCCGGGGGCCTGACCTCGACAGCGCAGTGCCGGCTGAACTTGTCGCCGTCGTCGGTCGCTTGAATAACGCCTTGCGTCGCCTCGGATCCGGCTGGGCCGTGTTCGTTGAGGCGCAGCGGCACTTTGCAGGAGCCTATCCTCCGAGCACCTTTCCGGATGTCGCATCCGCGCTGGTCGACGCGGAGCGCAGAGCTCAGTTTGAAGAGGCGAGCACCCACTATGAGTCCAGCTATTTCCTGACCTTCCTCTATTTGCCGCCGGAGGTGGGGGCTGCCAAGGCAGAACGACTTCTCTATGAGGGCCGGGATCGCACGGTTGGAGCAGACGCGCGTGAGGTTCTCCGCGGATTTATCGACCAAACCAACCGCGTGCTTCAACTCGTCGAAGGGTTCATGCCGGAATGCGCCTGGCTCGATGATCAGGACACGCTGACCTATCTGCACTCGACGATCTCGACCAAGCGCCATCGCGTTCGAGTACCCGAAATTCCGATGTACATCGATGCGCTGTTGGCCGACCAGCCGCTGACCGGAGGCCTCGAGCCGATGTTGGGCCCAGCCAACCTCCGGGTTCTGACGATTGTCGGCTTTCCGGGCGCCACGACCCCGGGAATCCTGGACGACCTGAATCGTCTGGCATTCTCGTATCGCTGGTCGACGCGCGCGATCATGCTCGACAAGACCGACGCCACCAAGCTGCTGACCAAGATTCGGCGGCAGTGGTTCGCGAAGAGAAAATCCATCGGGGCCATCCTCAAGGAGGTCATGACTAATGAGGCGTCGACGCTGCTTGATACCGACGCCCACAACAAGGCGCTTGATGCCGACGCGGCGTTGCAGGAACTGGGGTCCGACCAGATCGGACAAGCCTTTGTCACAGCGACCATCACTGTCTGGGACCTGGATCCCAATGCGGCCGACGAAAAGCTCCGCCTGGTCGAGAAGGTCGTGCCGCCCTGCAGATAGACCGTCGAGTTGCCGTTGCCGTCGGTGAGGACGTTACCGCTGGCACCATAACCGGTCGGAACGCTCGGAGCACCGGTCGAGCCCGGGATCGGCGCGTTCTTGAAGGAGATGACGTGGCCGTTGACGTTCAGCGTCGAGCCGTCGGTGATCGTCGCACCGAGCGAGGTTGAGCTCGTGGTCCGGTTGACGCTCACGGTGGCGTTGCCGCCGCCCACCGAGGTGGTCAGGCCGAGCGCCTTGAGCAGGTCGGCCTTGCCGGTGACGCTCAGGTCCGCACCCGTCGAGCTCTTCAGCGTGACGGCGCCCGCACCAACGCTCGAAGCGGTCTGGTTGACGCTGGTCGCGATCGTCGCAGCACCCGAGCTGATGGACACCGTCTTGACGCCGCTGGCCAGATCGACCGCGGTCAAGAGATCGCTGACGGTCGCAGCCGGCGTGCCGGCGGTGCCGAGATAGACCGTGGTGTTGCCATTGCCGTCGGTGACGAGGTTGCCGCTGACGCCCGAGCCGGTCGGAACGGCGGTCGAGGCCGGAGCAGAGCCGCTGCGGAAGGTGATGGTCTTGCCGTTGACGGTCAGCGTGTCGCCGTCGGCGGGCTGGGCGTTGCTGGCGAGGCCCGTTGCAGTCGTGCCGTTGGTGGCGATCAGGGTGATGGCGCCGGTCAAGGCCGTGGTGCCGTCGCCGGCCGTTCCCGCCGTACCCGTGAACGAGCCGATGGTGGCACCGAGCGTCGTGGTGCCGGTCGCCGCGGTGGTGCCGCCGGCCGCGCCGCTATACACGACGTTGCTGCTCGCCGTGGCGCTCGCATAGGAGGTCGTGCCACGCAGGTCGGCCGCTGTCGCACCGGAGATGGTGGTGGAGACGTTCGACTTGGTGGAATAACCCACCGTGGTCTGCAGCGCCTGGTTGGCGATCGACTTCGCGGAGTCGATCAGCTTCTGCAGCGAGGTGATGCCGGTGTTGGCAGCCTGCAGCACCTGCACGCCGTTGGCGATGCCGTCGAGCAGGTTGTTGATGTCGCTGGCGCGGTTGTCGAGCGACTGGGCGGTGAAGAAGTTGGTGGGATTGTCCAGGGCCGAGTTGACGCTCTTGCCGGTCGACAGACGGCGACCGGCCCTTCCACTGACTGCAAAATCTGATTGAGCGGCTGCTCCCACGGCATGTTCGAGCCAGCCGCCCATGCGGGCTGAATTGCCAAAAACATGGTGCCGTAGGCGGCCAACGATGTACCTCGAAGAAAGCGAAATTGCTGACGCATGTCAGTCTCCTGCTGTTGAAAGGCTGTAGTCACCGGTGGCATCCAGCCCTGAGACGGCGGCGAGTTCAGCGAGGCGGCGGTCAGCGCCGCGGCCTGCAAGCACGGCGACGAGGTTGATGGTTTCGGCGATCAGAGCACGCGGAACCGTGATGACGGCTTCTTGGATGAGTTGCTCGAGCCGCCGCAGCGCGCCGAGCGCAGTGCCAGCATGGATGGTACCAATGCCACCGGGATGGCCGGTGCCCCAGGCCTTGAGAAGGTCGAGTGCTTCAGCGCCGCGGACTTCGCCGATCGGGATGCGGTCAGGACGCAGTCGGAGGGACGAGCGGACGAGATCCGACAGCGTCGCCACACCGTCCTTGGTCCGCAGCGCAACAAGATTGGGCGCCCTGCACTGTAGCTCGCGGGTGTCTTCGATCAGCACGACCCGATCGGAGGTCTTCGCCACCTCGGCCAGAAGTGCGTTCGTCAACGTGGTCTTGCCCGTCGATGTCCCGCCAGCGACAAGGATGTTCTTCCGAGAGGCGACCGCGTTCTGCAGGGTCTTGGCCTGCTCCGAAGTCATGATGCGCCTGGCGACGTAGTCGTCGAGCGTAAACACGGCGACGGCGGGCTTGCGGATAGCAAAGGCCGGTGCTGCAACGACCGGAGGCAACAGACCTTCGAAGCGTTCGCCTGTCCCGGGCAGTTCGGCCGAAACCCGTGGCGCGCCGGCGTGCACCTCGGCGCCGACATGATGCGCAACCAGGCGAACGATGCGTTCGCCATCCGCGGCCGACAGAGTTTCGCCTGTGTCGATCAGGCCGTTCGACAACCGGTCGATCCACAGCCGCCCATCCGGATTGAGCATCACCTCAATGATCGCTTCGTCTTCGAGGTAGCCGGCAATCGCGGAGCCGAGCGCGCTACGCAGCATTCGCGCACCGCGCGAACTCGTCTCCGATTGAATGGAATGGATTGCCACCGCTCGCCCCCACACGGACAGATGAAGCGAGCAAGGTTCACGGAAGAGCAGATTATCGCGGTATTGAAGGAGCATGAGGCTGGGGCGAAGACAGCCGACCTGGCTCGCAAGCACGGTGTTTCCGAGGCGACGATCTACAATTGGAAGGCCAAATTCGGCGGCATGGACGTTTCCGAAGCGAAGCGGCTGAGGGCCTTGGAAGAGGAGAACGCGAAGCTGAAGAAGCTTCTGGCCGAGCAGATGCTCGATGCGGCCGCGCTTCGCGAGCTCCTTTCAAAAAAATGGTAGGGCCCGCCGCCAAGCGCGCTGCGATCGCGCATCTGCAGGCCGTCATGAGCCTGTCGGAACGGCGGGCCTGCTCGATTGTGGGGGCGGATCGGAAGATAATCCGCTATCGCTCCAGCCGCCCGCCGGACGCAGTTCTGCGTGGCCGATTGCGCGATCTCGCCAACGAGCGGCGGCGTTTCGGCTATCGCCGGTTGTTCGTCTTGCTGCGGCGGGAGGGCGAGCCATCGGGGATCAACCGGATCTACCGGCTTTACCGCGAGGAAGGGCTCACCGTCCGCAAACGGCGGGCTCGCCGCAAGGCCGTGGGGACCCGTGCCCCGATCCTGGTCGAGGCGAGGCCGAACGCGCGCTGGTCGCTGGACTTCGTCCACGACCAGTTCGCCAATGGCCGACGCTTCCGCATCCTCAACATCGTCGACGACGTCACCAAGGAATGCCTGGGCGCCATTCCGGAGACGTCGATCTCGGGGCGGCGCGTAGCCCGCGAACTGACGGCAATCGTCCAGCGACGCGGCAAGCCAGGAATGATCGTGTCCGACCATGGCACCGAATTCACCTGCAACGCCATGCTCGCTTGGTGCAAGGACGCAGCCATCGATTGGCACTTCATTGCGCCGGGAAAGCCGATGCAGAACGGCTTCGTCGAGAGTTTCAATGGCCGGATGCGCGATGAGCTACTCAACGAGACCCTGTTCTTCGATCTCGATGACGCCCGCGCCAAGATCGCCAACTGGGTCGCCGACTACAATCTCCAGCGTCCCCACTCGTCGCTGAAATACCTGACCCCCGCGGCCTACGCCGCCCACCTCACCGCAACGGACGATCGGCTGCGCAACCCCGACCAGCTCCGCCGATCGTCCGTTGCTCCATCAGAGCTGGCTCCGGAAATCTGGACAGGGCGATAAGTGGAGTTTCTGCCTGATGGCGGGCAAGATTGACCCGCGAATCAGGAGAGACGATGAGCAGACGAACCCGTCGGCACCACGCACCGGCATTCAAGGCGAAGGTGGCGTTAGCCGCGATTAAGGGCGAGATGACGCTGGCCCAGCTGGCTGAGCATTTCGACGTGCACCCGAACCAGATCACGCAGTGGAAGGCCCAGCTTCAGGAAGCGGCGGCCAATGTGTTCGGTCCTGGCGGAGGCAACCGGATGAGCGAGCCCGCGGTGGACGTGAAAGCGCTGCACGCCAAGATCGGGGAGCTGACCCTGGAGAACGATTCCTAAGAAACGGCATCGCCGACGTTCGGCTCGAACGGCTGGAGAACGAAGCCGAATGCCTTGGCACGCCGATGCAAATTGTTGACCACTCGCGTCCGGTAGCGCGTCTCGTATGACGAGGCCCCGGGATCGACATAGTCCATTCCGTATCGCACAGCATTGTAGAACAGAACTGCGATCTTGCGGGCCGTGGCGGTCACTGCTTTGGCCTTGCCGACGCGCGATGAAAGTCGCCTGTAAAAGGCGCCGAGCGCAGTATCGGTGCGTCCGACGGTGACGGCAGCAAGGCGCAGAAGCGCCGCCGCCCGGCCGCCGGATCGGCGTGTTCGGGACGAGAGCCTTTTGCCGCCGGAGACCTTGTTGCTCGGCGCCAGTCCCAGCCAGGAGGTAAAATGCTTTGCACTTGGCCACGAGGAGAGGTCGTCACCGCATTCAGCGATCAGCTTCAGCGAGAGGTAAGGACCGAGGCCGTCGATGGTGGTGATGTCTTTTCCCAGCAACGCGAACAGCGCCTCGCGGACGTCGAAAGCTAGAGCGTTCGACTGAATCGGTTCGATTCCGACGCAGCGATGCCCGCGGTGCTGGTCCATGGCCACGACCGCGATGGTTACTCAGTTCCTTCAACACGGCTTCGATCCGGGCGTCGCAGGCAGATGCCTTCTCGTGGTAGGTGTCGTAAAGCGCAAGTGCCTGCTCGAGCGCAAACAGATGCTCGGCGCGGTAGCTCCCGGTGAGCGCCTTCGCAATCGTCTCGGCACTGGAGTGGCAACTGTAGTGGCGCAAGCACGCCAACGCCTCGGGATCGCGCTCGCCGGCAAGGATCGCGCGTATGATACGCACCACGCCGTTCCGGCAATGTGCCGCAGCCGGGCCGCCGCTAAGTTGAGACAGGATTGACCGTCGGGGAAGGCGCCGACGACACGGGTTCGTCGCCGGATCTCCTTCATGATGCGCTCGAGCGGATTGTTCGTTCGAATCTTCCGCCAATGGATGTCCGGAAAGGCATAGTAGGCGAGCGTCTCGTGAACCGCCTGCTCGACGAGATCAGCAGCTTTGGCCATACGGCTGGCCCGCAGATCCGCGATGACGGTCCTGGCTTTCTCGTCGGCCGCGGCGCGGCTCTCCTGGGCATGAATGGCCTTGAGCATGTGGCTCACCTCGCGGACCCGGGTCGACGGCACGTGGCTGAAGACATTGCGATAAAAATGCACCATGCAGCGTTGATAGCGTGCCTCCGGCAGATAATCCGCAACGCTTTCGACAAGACCTCGGCACGCGTCGGAAATCACCAGCTGCACGCCCTTGAGACCGCGATCGACGAGATGCCGCAGAAACGAGGACCAGCCGGATTTGTCCTCCTTGGCGCCTTCACAGATGCCGAGGATCTCCCGGAACCCCTCAGCATTGACCGCCGAGGCCACCAGCAGCGACACGTTGCGAACCTCACCAGCCCAGCTGCGCTTCATCACGATGCCGTCGAGGTAGAGATACGGATGCTCGCCTTCGATCCTGCGATTCCGCCACGCCTCGATCTTGGTATAGATCTTTCTTGTTCAGGTTCGACACTGTGCTCGGGCTGACCTGGGTGCCCCACAGCGCCTCCGTGATGTCTTCGACCCGCCGAACCGAAATCCCGGCCAGATACATCTCGATCAGCGCCTCCTCAACCGAGCTCTCCCGCCTCCGGTAGCGCTCGATAATCGCCGTCTCGAAGGTTTGCCGCCGTAGCTTCGGAACCTTCAGATTGACGTCGCCCGCCTTGGTCTGCAGCGTTCGCTCGTAGCTGCCTGCCCGCGTGTCCTGCCGCGCCGGGCTGCGCTCATACCGCCCAGCACCGCACAGCTGGTCCGCTTCGGCCTCCAGCATCGCGTTCAGTGTCTCTTCCACTGTCCCGCGGACCATCTCGCCCAGGTGATCTCGAATCCGGGCCTCATCAATTTGGATCACCTGACCCATGGCATTCCCATCGTTCATTCAAAGCTCCTTCATTCTAGAAGAAGCCGTCAATCCTGAAAGTGCGAAAGACTCTGTACGTTATCCCGCGGTCTGGGCCGCCAAGCGCGACCCCGCTTTTGTCGATGTGGTGCGCCGACATCTGCGCATCCCCGGTCATCTCAACGCTTGAGCTCTCAGTCATGATGAACCTTGCCGAATATCGCCATTCCAGTGCACGCCTCGCCGACTTCCTGCCTTGGGCAGCCCTTGTCGACGAAGGAATCATCCTGAACAAGGACGGCTCGTTCCAGCGGACGGCAAAGTTCCGGGGACCTGACCTGGATAGCGCAGTGCCCGCTGAACTTGTCGCCGTCGCCGGCCGTCTGAACAACGCGGTCCGTCGCCTCGGATCCGGGTGGGCCGTATTCGTTGAGGCGCAGCGTCATTTCGCTGGGGCCTATCCTCCGAGTACATTTCCGGATGTCGCGTCCGCGCTGGTCGACGCGGAGCGCAGAGCTCAGTTTGAAGAGGCGGGCACCCATTATGAGTCCAGCTATTTCCTGACCTTCCTCTTTCTGCCATCGGAGGAGGGGTCTGCCAAGGCAGAACGACTTCTCTATGAGGGCCGAGATCGCAGCGTTGGAGCAGACGCGCGCGAGGTTCTCCGCGGATTTATCGACCAAACCAACCGCGTGCTTCAACTCGTCGAAGGATTCATGCCGGAATGCGCCTGGCTCGATGATCAGGACACGCTGACCTATCTGCACTCGACGATCTCGACCAAGCGTCATCGCGTTCGAGTACCCGAGATTCCGATGTACATCGATGCGCTGTTGGCCGACCAGCCATTGACCGGCGGGCTGGAGCCAATGCTGGGCTCAGCGAATCTTCGGGTCCTGACGATTGTCGGCTTTCCGGGCGCCACGACCCCGGGGATCCTGGACGATCTGAATCGCCTGCCATTCTCTTATCGATGGTCAACCCGCGCGATCATGCTCGACAAGACGGATGCCACCAAGTTGCTGACCAAGATTCGTCGTCAGTGGTTCGCAAAGAGAAAGTCCATTGGCGCGATCCTCAAGGAAGTCATGACGAACGAGCCGTCGACGTTGCTCGATACCGACGCCCACAACAAGGTGCTTGATGCCGACGCGGCGTTGCAGGAATTGGGGTCCGATCAGATCGGACAAGCCTTTGTCACGGCGACCATTACCGTCTGGGACCGAGATCCCAATGCTGCCGATGAAAAGCTCCGCCTGGTCGAGAAGGTCATTCAAGGCCGCGATTTCACCTGCATGATCGAGACGGTGAATGCCGTCGAAGCCTGGCTCGGTGGTTTGCCGGGCCATGTGTACGCTAATGTGCGGCAGCACGACGGACTTTTTGGTGAATTGCCGGAGCAGTCGGCACGAACCGAAGCGGTGCCGCAAGGCGCACCTCGGCTGCGCGAGCCTGTGCGCAATCAGGTCGAATTGCGAGCGGTCGATATCGACAGCCTGATCGGGCAGGATCATCCAGCGCGGGTGATCTGGGCTTATGTCGAAGGGCTGGACCTGAGCGAGCTGGAAGATCGCGTCAAGGCACGGGAAAACAGGCCGGGCCATCCGGCGCCATCGCCACGGTTGTTGCTGGCGCTTTGGCTGTACGCCGCGAGCGATGCCGTTGGCAGCGCGCGGGCGCTGGACCGGCTCTGCGACAGCCACGACGTCTACCGCTGGCTCTGCGGTGGCGTGTCGTTGAACCATCACGGGCTGTCGGACTTCCGGGTCGGCTGTGCCGACTTGCTCGACCGTTTGCTGGTTGAACATCTGGTGGCCCTGAACGAGGCAGGGCTGGTCGATCTGGAGAAGCTGACCCAGGACGGGGTGCGAATACGAGCGAATGCCGGGACCGGATCTTTCCGGCGGGAGGCGACGCTGGATCGGCAGATGGCGCAGGCCGAGGCCATTGTGGAAGAGCTCAAGCGCGAGGTCGATGCGGACCCGGAAGCCAGCAATCGGCGGATCCGGGCCGCCAAAGAGCGGGCGGCGCGCGAACGCAGCGAGCGGGTGCAAGCCGCGCAGGCCGCGCTGGCCGAGATCAAGCGCAAGCGAAAACAGCTCGACGACAAGGGCGGCAATGGCAAGAAGCCGAAGGAGCCTCGGGCCTCCACCACCGACCCGCAGGCCAGGGTGATGAAGATGGCCGATGCCGGCTTCCGTCCGGCCTATAATGTGCAGGTGGCTAGCGCGGCTGGCGAACTGATCGTGGTCGCGATCGATGTCGACAACAGCGGCTCAGATCGTGGCTTGATGCGCCCGATGCTGGAGCGAACGCGCGCTCGGCTGAAGCGCTTGCCACGCCGCTACCTCGCCGATGGCGGGTTCTGCACTGGCGACGACATCGAATGGGCGCATGGCGAGGGCATCGAGGTTTACTGTCCACCGCCCCAATCCAGGAGCGGTGTCGATCCCTTCTTACCCCGGAGCAGCGACGGTCCTGGCATAGCGGCCTGGCGTGCTCGCATGGCCAGCGAAGCCGGCAAGGCACAGTACCAGGCCCGTACCATCTGCGAATGCATCCATGCCCGCTGGCGCAACTGGGACCTCAGGCAACTGACCGTGCGCGGCATCGAGAAGGTCCGTGCCGTCGTGCTCTGGTACGCTCTCACCAACAACATCCTGCAAGGGCATCGTCTCGCAAAAGCATAGATAACCAACAGCCTGACGCCGCCGGCTTCCCCCATCAAGGGGCGATACCACCCCTTGATGCCGAAGCCGAAACAAAACGAATTGGCTCACAGGCTCTACGGCCGCCTATCGAAGCGGAGGCATGGCTGGCGTTGCGGAGGCTGGCGCCTCGGCCGCCATGAGCCCGTTGCGTCGTGCAGCCGCCGCACTCGGCGGAGGTGGGGAGGCTGGTGCGCCGGCGAGCAGTTCGGCCGAAGGGCAGCCAGATTGGGCGCGGCGCATGAAGCGTGCCGAAACTATTCGGCACGGTGCATCGGCAGCCGGCCATGCGGTCCGCTCAGGCGATCACGGAGGCAGCGGCTCATCCGTCGATTTGTCCGAAGGAGAGCGCTGACACAGTACTGCGCTTTTCGCCACGCGCTAGCGCCTCAACCGGATACCGCACGACTCAAAGCCGATCACTTGATCTCAGGGGCAACCATCGATGTTCAAACGACCATCAGTTCACTATGGGCGCATGCCCGAGCCGATCACGCCTTATCAAAAGGCCGCGCAGGTCTGGGACGAACGCATTGGATCAGCGCGCGTGCAAGCCAAGAACTGGCGCCTGATGGCGTTCGGCTGCTTGTTGCTGTCGTCCGGTCTTGCTGGCGGCCTTGTCCGGCAGTCGAGCCAAGGCTCGATCACGCCCTGGGTGGTCGAAGTCGATCATCGCGGTCAGGTCCAAAGGGTCGCGCCCGCCAATATTGACTATCAGCCTACAGACGCTCAGATCGCCTACCATCTGGCGCGCTTCATCGAGGATGTCAGAGGTCTGCCAGCGGACGGCATTGTTCTGCGCCAAAATTGGCTCCGGGCCTATGATTTCACGACTGATCGCGGCGCCGCTGCGCTCAACGACTACGCGCGCAACAATGATCCTTTTGCCAGACTGGGCAAGGCGCAAATCTCCGTCGACGTATCGAGCGTCATACGCGCATCGTCGGAAAGTTTTCGGGTCGCGTGGGCTCAACGCACCTACGACAACGGCTCGTTGAGCTCGACTGAGCGCTGGACCGCAATTCTCACGATCGTGATTGAGACACCGCGCGATGCCGAACGCCTGCGCAAGAATCCCCTTGGCGTCTACGTCCGCGCCATCAACTGGTCAAAGGAGTTGAGTCAGTGACCAAGACGCCGTTTGACGTTCGATCGAAGCATCCAGCCGCGCAGAGTAGGGTCAATTCAGCTTGGACCGAGTTCGTGAGCTCGAAGCGTGCACTTCTGTCCGCTCTTCTGCTTTGTTCGTCTGCGCTCGGTGGGTGCGCGACCTACATTCCGCCGGAGATCAGCTATGACGCTGAAGTTCCTCCGCCACCGCCGACGCCAGTGGCTCTCGACGACAGATCGCGACCGCTTCACGTTCCGCCCCTGTGGAAGCCGGCTCTCGGCGGCAAGTCAGGCGGGAAAGAAGACACCGAGCCGGTGAGCCGGGTTGAGACCGCAAACAGCGCTGCGCGAGTAGAGCCTCGCAAGAGGGGATATTTCAATGCGGCGCAGATCTACTAAACGACTGAGGCGGAATCGCATTCGTCGTTGTGGACGTTTTGGGATTGCAGGGTTTTGATGCTTCGGGCATCGGAACCTTGCAAATTCATTTTCGGGATTCCGTCGAATCGCCATTCCGTGGTCGCATCGGAGGTGGCGATGCGACCGAAGAGGCACAGGACGACGGGATCGGGCGATCTGTTACGGGCGAGGCTGGACCAGATCATCAACATGAAGCACGAGCTGGTTCAGCTTGCCGGCAAGGTGGACTGGGACTGGATCGACGTTGAGATCGCACCACTCTACAGCGGGAACGGCCGGCCCGGCATCACGACCCGCTTCATGATCGGGCTGCTGCTCAAGCACATTTACGGCCTGTCCGATGAGGGGGTGTGCGAGCGCTGGGTCCACGACCCGTATTTCCGGCGAAGAGTTCTTCCAGCACGCCTTTCCGCACGAGCGTTCGGACCTGAGCCACTGGCGCAAGCGGCTCGGCGACAAGCTGGAGCTGCTGCTGGCCGAGAGCCTGCGGGTGGAGCACGAGGCCGGCGCGTTACGCGGCCAAGACCTCAAGCGGGTCACCGTCGATACCACGGTGCAGCCAAAGGCCATCACCTTCCCGACCGATGCCAAGCTGCTGCACGCGGCGATCAAAGGGCTCAACCGTCTGGCGAGGACGCACGGGATCAGGCTGCGGCAGTCCTATCTTCGCATTGCCAAGACCGCGGCCATGATGGCGGGGCGCTACGCTCATGCCAAGCAATTCAAACGGCATCAGCGGCAGTTGCGCATCCTGCGCAGCCGCTTGAGCCGGATCATCCGCGATATCCGCCGCAAGATCAAGGTCAGGCCGTGCTCGAGAACGCCTTCGCCCTCCCGCTCGGCCGGGCCTCCCAGATCCGCTCGCAGCAGCAACGCCAGCGCGGCTGCAAGCTGTATTCCTTCCATGCTCCGGAGGTCGAGTGCATCGGCAAGGGCAAAGCAGCCGCGCCTTACGAGTTCGGTGTCAAAGCTTCCATCGTCACCAACAACAGCCGTGCTCCCGACGGGCTGTTCGTGCTGCACGCCAGGGCGCTACCCGATAACCCGTACGACGGTCACACCTTGCGGGACATCATCGACCGCACCGAGACACTCACCGGCTGTGCGATCGAGCGGGCCTATGTCGACAAGGGATACCGTGGCCATGACGCGCAGAACCCGCGCCGTGTCTTCATCTC
Source organism: Bradyrhizobium sp. WBAH42 (assembly GCF_024585265.1). Lineage (NCBI taxonomy): Bacteria > Pseudomonadati > Pseudomonadota > Alphaproteobacteria > Hyphomicrobiales > Nitrobacteraceae > Bradyrhizobium > Bradyrhizobium sp. WBAH42. The sequence goes on along the minus strand of NZ_CP036533.1, from coordinate 8,257,063 downwards.
CGGCCAGAAGCGCGGGGGTCTTCGGCGTCATCAAGCGCGAGCTGCGCCGCCGCTCTGCCATCGAACCCATCATCGGACACCTGAAGGCCGATGGTCACCTCGGCCGCTGCTACCTCAAAGGACGCGCCGGTGATGCGGCCAACGTCATCCTCTCTGCCGTCGGTCACAACTTCCGCCGTATGCTCGCTTGGCTGAGAGCTCTTTGGTGCCTCTTCCTGGCCACCCTCATCGCAGCCGCCAGCGACCCCTTACCGCTGAAATCAGTTTCTTAACGGACGACTCGTAGGACCTCCTACCCTTGGTCAAGGGGAACGTCCTTATAGGGCAATATGGTAGCGCCGTGCTCGATGCAGTCCAGGACGCTGCGCGCCGGCTTTGCCGGTGCCTTCGGCATCCTGGACAGCATCTGCGGGCGGCGCTCTGGCGCTCGGCAGGTCGGGACGAAGGAATGGTCGCCCGGCCGAACAAAGGAATGGGGCTCACCCGTTCGCGGAGTTCTTTGTGCCGTTATGGTCCGCATCGTATGGGGTCTGTCGCTTGAGCGTCGTGCACAGGGCAAAAAGCAAGCGATCTCCCACGCTGCGCAGAGCCCGCGCGTGACCGTGTCCTTTTCTGCGCAAGGCATCATACCGTCGCCTGCTGGCAGCGTCGTGTTGGATGGCGACACGCGACCAGTGATGGACGGCGCTCTGTAGCCGCCTGTTGCAGGCGAGGCGGCGGATCACGAAGCGTTGTTTGCCGCTTTGCCGCGTCACCGGCGCAGCCCCTGCCAAGGCGCGCAGAGCATGGTAATCTCGTCTGCGCAGGGGCTCTGCGGCCTCGGCGAGCAGTGTGGCGAGATTGATCCTGCCGATTCCTGGCCAGGAGCGTAGGATCGTCACGTCGCACTGCTCCGAGCTCTGCCCCGACGGCTTCTCCTCTCCTTCGAACTCGGCACATAGCCGGTCCAGGTTCTGATGAGCCTCTTTGATCTGCCGATTGACCAGGTGCAGACGTGCCGCCAGGCTGCGGATGTGAGCGCAGGCTGCCTCCGTCGTGCCGGGGGCTACGAACAGCGGTGCCTCGCGCAAAGTCCCGAGCACCGTCGCCGCATTGAGACGGCGGATACGATAGTCCCTGAGAACACCTGCGATGGCCTTCTCGCTGGCCTTGACCGCACTGGCGGGGGTCGGCACCTTCTGCCAAAGCGCCAGGAACCATTCGTCGGCGACATCGTCGGTCAACTTGGTGGCCTGGGGATAATATCGCCACAACTGCTGACGCAAGCGGTTGGCAAGCCGCGTGCGTTCCTGCTGCAGTTCGTCCGCCAGGCGCGACCACTCCCGTAGCTCAATCATCGCCGCATCGTCTGCCACAAGCCGACGGAAAGCAGCACGGTCAGTGCGCAGCGAGGCGCCGAGCACATGAGCATCGCGGCGGTCGTCCTTGGCACCGGCCACCGTGAAGCGATCGCGGAAGCGATCCAGTTGCTTGGGATTGATGGCAAACACCGCAAACCCGTGCTCGAGCAGCATCTCCACCACCGGGCCGTGCGGCATCTCGATCGCCACGGCGATCTGTCCCGGTGCGGCCTTGGTCTTCTCCAGCAGCCAGTCACGCAACTCCGTCAGCCCGGCGCCGCCATGGTCGAACTCGTGCTGCGCAACCTGTCTTCCCGCGGCATCCAGCAGGCAAACGCTATGGCTCCGCGTTGCCCAGTCGATCCCGACGAACCAGCGTACATCTTCGATCATTGTTGAGACCTCCTTGCTCGCAAGGCGGGCCACCACGATCCTGATCAGTCCCTGTACCGGCGCTCTTGGCGCGACCTCCTACCGGATCTCGATCGCGGTCGCTCCGCCGGGGCGCGGTTCCTACGTCGGTGCTCGAGGCACAGGTGGACAAGGCTGCTCCCGGCGGATCGGCCCGGACGGCCAGTCTACATCCGAAGGCCGCCACGAACCCCACAAGGGTACAGGGTGGCTCCTTCAAGAACGCGCCGATCCCGGGCTCGACCGGTGCTCCGAGCGTTCCGACCGGTTATGGTGCCAGCGGTAACGTCCTCACCGACGGCAACGGCAACTCGACGGTCTATCTGCAGGGCGGCACGATCAATGACGTCTTGAAGGCGATCGACCTCGCTACCGGCGTGCAGACCGCGACGGTCAATGCCAACGGCACCGCGACGCTCGCGACGGCCTCCGGCCAGACCAACTCGTCGATCAACGCCTCCGGCCTGCTCAAGATCTCGACCGGCGTCAATGCCGACCTGTCGATCACCGGCACCGGCAACGCGCTGAACGCGCTCGGTCTCGCCGGCAACACCGGCACGGCGACCGCCTTCACGGCGGCGCGCACCTCCGGCATCGGCGGCATCACCGGCAAGACCTTGACCTTCTCCTCCTTCAACGGCGGCACGGCGGTCAACGTCACCTTCGGCGACGGCACCAACGGCACGGTCAAGACGCTCGATCAGCTCAACACCAAGCTGCAGGCCAACAACCTGACGGCGACGATCGACGCCAACGGCCTGCTGACGATCTCGACCACCAACGACTACGCGTCCTCGACCATCGGTTCGAGCGCCGCAGGTGGTGCGATCGGCGGCACGCTGACCTCGTCGCTCACGTTCTCGACGGCTTCCACCCCCGTCCAGGATACGGTTGCCCAGACGGCGCGTGCGAACCTGGTCAATCAGTACAACAACATCCTGAACCAGATCGACACGACCGCGCAGGACTCCTCGTTCAACGGCGTCAACCTCTTGAACGGCGACCAGCTCAAGCTGGTGTTCGACGAGACCGGCAAGTCGAACCTCAGCATCACCGGCGTGACCTACAACTCCAAGGGTCTTGGCCTCGCCGCGCTGACCAGCGGTGTCGACTTCATCGACAACGCTGCCACCAACAAGGTGCTGACCAACCTGAACGCCGCGTCGAGCACGCTGCGCTCGGAAGCCTCGAGCCTCGGCTCGAACCTCTCGGTGGTGCAGGTCCGTCAGGACTTCAACAAGAGCCTGATCAACGTGCTGCAGACCGGCTCGTCCAACCTGACCCTGGCCGACACCAACACCGAGGCGGCCAACAGCCAGGCGCTGTCGACCCGCCAGTCCATCGCGGTCTCCGCGCTGTCGCTGGCCAACCAGTCGCAGCAGAGCGTGCTGCAGCTGCTCCGCTAACAAAGCGGACGACATCGCAAGCAAGATCCGGCGGCGGGGCTTCGGCCCCGCCGCTTTCTTTTTGCGCCGGCATCTAAAGTGCTGCCCGGCGGGGTCGAAAGGGTGCATTCGATGCAGTCAATCGCTCACTCTCAGTTATGGTTGACAAGTAGCAAACGCTTCACCGGTGCATGAAAAACATCATCCGATCATGATGATAGGGGCCGAGCCCATCTGGCTGCATCGCTCTTATGGTGAATCCGGACGAGGACTGCCGCGACACGCTTCATGCTTTGTTAGCCCACAACGTTCACCGTCCCGAGCATCGATTAATCCTAATCGAAGTTTGTTGCGTTGCGTACCAGAAGGGTAACACTCAATGTCCGGTATTGTTCTCTCCGCATCGGTTCGTCAGAACCTGCTCTCCCTCCAGTCCACCGCTGATCTACTCGCCACCACCCAAAGTCGTCTGTCGACCGGCAAGAGCGTCAACTCGGCCCTGGACAATCCCACCAACTTCTTCACCGCCCAGTCGCTCGACAACCGCGCCAGCGACATCAACAACCTGCTCGACGGCATCGCCAACGGCGTGCCGCATTGCCTCACCCAGAATGTTACTGGACAACTTCTCGCCGATGATTGGGTCGGTGCCATCGAATTGGTTCGGTGGCGTCTATGGCGGGAAAGATCAGTATGGGCGCGCGGCGCGAGGTGGTGTCGGCGGTAACGGAGCGTTACCGGTCGGCCAAACGAGCGGAGAAGGGACGGATCCTCGACGAGCTGTGCGCGACGACTGGCTGGCATCGCAAGCATGCGGTGCGCGCGCTCCGGCGACGCGAGGCGGTTGGACCGGGCGTGGTCGAGGCAACAAGAAAGCGACGACGCAGATATGGCGCGACGATCAAGGACGCACTGACGGCGCTGTGGGAGGCGTCGGATCGGGTGTGCGGCAAGCGGCTCAAGGTGATGATCCCGACCTTGCTGCCGGCCCTTGAGCAACATGGCCGATTGCAGCTTGGCCAGTCGGACCGTGATCGTGTTCTGGCTATCAGCGCCGCCACCATCGATCGCCTGCTCGTCGATGTGAAGATCGCGGCGAGCGGTGGCAGGCGGCGCCGTGCCGGGTTCTATTCGGCAATCCGGCGCGAGGTCCCGATCCGCACGTTCAATGACTGGAACAGCCCGGTGCCCGGCTTCTGCGAGGTCGACATGGTCGCCCATGGCGGCACGTCGGTGGCTGGCTCGTTCATCCAAACCCTCACGATGGTCGATGTCGCGACCGGCTGGACGGAGTGCCTGCCGTTGCTGACGCGGGAAGGTTCGCTCGTCGTCGAGGCGATCAACCGCGCACAGAGCCTGTTCCCCTGGCTGTTGCGCGGCGTGGACTTCGACAACGATAGCGCCTTCATGAACGATGTCGTCGTGCCATGGTGTCGCGAACAGAAGCTCGAAGTCACTCGCTCGCGCGCCTATAAAAAGAACGATCAGGCGTTTGTCGAGCAGAAGAATGGTGCCGTCGTCCGCCGCCTCATGGGCTATGGCCGCTTCGATGGCGTCGAGACGGCGCGTATGATGGGCCGCCTCTATGCGGCGGCACGGCTCTACGTCAACTTCTTCCAGCCGTCGTTCAAGCTGAAGGAGAAGTGTCGCGAAGGGGCTAAAGTGATCAAGCGCTATCATCTCCCATCGACGCCCTATGAGCGTGCCTTGGCGCATCCCAAGGTGACCGCGGCCGTGAAGAAACGGCTACGCGATCAGTATCGCTCGCTCGATCCGGTTGCGCTGTTGGCGCAGATTCGCGCGACCCAAGAGGAATTAGGCAATCGCGTCGATCGTCGTGCCGGACAGGCGCGCGGCCTGCAACCCGCTCACACTAGCATCCTGCCAGTGACCGCGGCGACGTTCGCGAAGACGCTCGGCAAGACCGCGACGGTCGGCGAGCCGCGTGCTACGCACCGGCGAACTCGTCGGCCCTATAAGACCAGAGTTCGCATGCCGTCCAAGCTCGACCCGCATATTGCCGCGATCGAAGCCTGGCTCGCAGAGCAGCCGCAGCTGACGGCGCTCGCAATTGTCGGCCGGCTGCGCGAGAAATACCCCGAGGAGTTCGGAATGAGACAGCATTCGATTGTGCAACGTCGGCTGAGGGCGCTCAGACAGAGGGCTGCCGAACGGTCGGTCGCCCAGGGCCCGCTCGACGACGCCACGACCGCTGCCCCATTGCCCGGGGTTGTGGACGGCTCGGGCTATGTAGGGCCCGACCCGACCACAGCCCCTCTCGTCGAGCAAGCCGGGAAAGCCATCTGGCGCGACCGATTAATCGACATCGGATCGTCATCGGCAATGGCGCCATCACGGTAACATTCGCAGATGCGGCAACACCTCAATGATCGCTTCGTCTTCGAGGTAGCCGGCAATCGCGGAGCCGAGCGCGCTACGCAGCATTCGCGCACCGCGCGAACTCGTCTCCGATTGAATGGAATGGATTGCCACCGCTCGCCCCCACGAATGAGGACGCCCAAAGTGCGTCCTCAGATGGGGATGATTAGAAAAGGCACCAATGGACTTGGCGCAACAAGCGCTTTCGGTGATCGTAGACTGGCGTAGAAAAAGAAAGAGTGAGAACTAATATTAGAGGGCCTACTCGATCGAGTGGTTACTCACCACTCCGCATCGTCATGCACGGGCAGAAGGATGATCGAATCCTCATACAAGCCAGCCGGCTCAACGGCGTAGGAAACATCGGCCGGCTTGAAGACGAGGATTGAACTCATCCAGGAAACGATGGATAGGCGCCAAGGCAGCACGAACCAGACCAAAGCCGCGATCTGCAATGCTACGTTGACGCCGAACGCGACTTGATAGGCTTGGACGGTCCTATGGCCATCATTCGGAGACAATTGCTCCAGGATCAGTCCTGTCGCGTATTGCGCCAGAAATGCCCAACCAAAGTGCAAGACGTTCAGAGCGCCATTGGCACGACCGGCAAGCTCCGGCGGAAAGTAATCCGCTATCACCGCGAAGCTGACCACGGTTGCCGTTCCTACAATTGCGACAATGGACCAGGGCAAGAAGGAGGGCAGAGGCGCTCGCAGGACTAAGGCTAACTCGGCCGCGATGAACAGCATTGCAACCAAGGCCAATATTGCCTCCGCCCCGATTCCTCTTCGTTTGATGTGATGGACGGCCATACCGAACATCCAGGCACCCCCGCTAAGTACAATCGCCATTATGAGGAGCAGTCTGACGAGGCTTGGGCGATCAAGCCCCTCTACGTCTGTTAGCCACGGGGATGCCCACAACCCCTGTAGCGACCAGGACGATCCAACGCAAGTCGCTGACAACGGAGCAATTCGCCAGAAGCGCGAATCGCGAAAAACGGAGCTAAGGGTGGCGCGCGCTATTGATGGGATAGTGCCTCGTTCGGGCACCACCACATAGATGAGAACGGCTGTACCAGCGGTAGCGGCCGCCAGGATCTCAAAGAGCTGCCGCCAGCCCATCCTAGCGAGCAGGTGTTCGACGGGAGCAGTAGCGGTCACCGCTCCTAGCGAGCCCAGCATGACCATGTAGCCGTTCAGCAAAGCGACCCGCTCCCTGGGGAACCAAAGGACGATAGACTTCAGTCCTGCCGTCAGCGCCGCCGCCACGCCAAGCCCGATCATTGCGCGCGCTATCAAAAGTAACAGGAATCCGGTCGATACCGCGAACAGTGCGGCGCCTGCGGCGGCGACCAAAAGCAGAGCACTCTGAACGCGACGCGGACCAAAGCGGTCCAACAATATGCCGACGGGCATCTGAGCCGCCGCGAATACCAGGAAATACGCTGAAGTAAGCAACCCGAGGTCGGCATTCCCAATGCCCAGTATCCGAGCTGAGATGACTGGCGATCAAAGCGTTGATGGTTCGAAACAGGTACGAAAGATAGTAACCAGCAGCAAACGGGAGAAATACGCGCGCGGTGAGACGCCATGCCCCTGAAACTTGCATGCTGGCCCTTCTTGCTCCTCAACTCATTGGAGCCGATAGCGTGTCCAGCTTTTTGTCAGTTCGGCTAAATCGCTGCGGTCGTAGGCTGGCGTAGAAAAAGAAGGGACGTCGCGATAGCGCATCAAGACAATCAGTCAAGTTTCGCCTGCCGGTTCCTGATGGCGGATATCTTCTGGAATCTCGCGGAGGAAGCTTTGCCCCTTTTGCAAGCGGCGCCCGAGTGCCTCAACAAATCCTTCAAACCGCTCCCGACCCTTTGCCTGCGCGGCCGCCTGCGCGTCGTTGGGTAGGGGCGGCGTAATCGTCAGCCAAAACCGACCACGGAATGGCGATTCGACGGAATCCCGAAAATGAATTTGCAAGGTTCCGATGCCCGAAGCATCAAAACCCTGCAATCCCAAAACGTCCACAACGACGAATGCGATTCCGCCTCAGTCGTTTAGCAGCTCTTCACGGACGACTGCTTAGAGTCTCGCCGGTCGGCGACGTCCTTCCTCCAGCGCTACGCTTTCAGAATAGCGTGATGTGCGACAGTAGAACGTTGGCGGCTTCAAACAATTCTGTACGCACATCTCGTCGCTGCCCAGCGGAATCCTGCCCATGATGTCCTTTTCTCCCGATTGGTATATCTTTGGCGTGAGCCCAAACAGCGCGCCTGCCTCTTTGCCCACTTGTAGGCCTGGCACTCGCGCCCGGATAACTCAGTCGCTGCGCCCAGAGGAGAGGCGAAATTTTAGCATCGGCATGGCTGTCAACGGGCGCGAAGCTTCACGCCCTGCTCTCTGCTGGCCATGCGCGCGAGATCGACTCGTTCGTACGGGGCGTTAGATGCCATCATCAACCTGACCATGGAAACGTGACGAGGAGAGACAGGCAGCATCAGTTTGTCACGACGGCCCCTTCCGAACGGCTGTCAAGTCGCTGGAAGAGCAGCTACTTCGCCAAACGATACTAATTCCTATTGGCGACCGCCGCCTACATGCGATGCTGATGGCCCAGGCGCCTCTATCTCCAGTCAGTTTTGCCGGTCTCGGCAGCCTTCAGCTGTTGACTCTTCGCACGATGATAGTGCCTCCTGGCTCTTTGGCTGGCCAATAGATGGGTCATTCCAATTAGGCGGCGTCTGTCTGAGGATATTCAAAACGAAAAAATCGAGGAGCTTGAGCAGACTGTAAGACCCGGGCGTTCCGTGATCCGCACCTGGCACCACAAGCATGTCGAAGTATTTTCCTGCTCGAATAAGCCGGTCAGCTAGTTGAAATGTAGAGGATGGATCGACATTGCGGTCCAATTAGCCCACGATGAGCAGCAACTTACCTTGCAATCTATGAGCGTTGTCGACCGAGGAAGACTGCGAATATTCAATACCGACCGGCCATCCCATCCACTGTTCGTTCCACCAGATCTTGTCCATACGATTATCGTAGCAACCGCTGTTGGCGACGGCCACCTTATAGAAATCGGAATGAAAGAGCAGTGCGCTCACCGCGTTTTGACCGCCGGCCGAGCCACCAAAAATGCCGACATTCGAGACGTCGTACCACGAAAACTCCGCGCTCGCCGCCTTGTGCCAAAGGATTCGGTCGGGAAAGCCAGCATCTCTCAGGTTTTTCCAGGCAACGTCGTGAAACGCACGCGACCGATTGTTCGTGCCCATTCCATCGATTTGAACGACGACAAATCCAAGCTGTGTGAGCGGCTCCACGACAGGCGAGAAAGACTTCGGAACGAAAGAACCGGTCGGGCCGGCGTAAATCTTTTCAATGCCGGATATCGGCGGCTTCGGTCGAAGTTGATCGGGAGATGAATAATCCCCCATATTTCGGTCTCGCCGTCCCGGCCCTTTGTATGGAACGTCAGTGGCGGCTGCCAGCCAGCGGCTACGAGCGCGGAAATATCGGCGCTCTCGACCAGCACGAGCTCCGAATTGTCAATGGTTCGGTACAACATTAGGCGTGGCGGGAGATCGCTGCGTGAGCATAAGTCTAGGTAGTAGCGGCCGTCTGGCGAGAACTGGACGTGATGATTCGCCCTTTCGGGCGTTAGCGACGTCAGTCCCGTGCCATCGAAGTTGATGCGGTAGGCGTGGACGAAATACGGATCTTCCCCTTTATTCATTCCGCTTGCACTGAACCAAATCTGGCGCTCGATAGGATCTACGTAGTGGACGGAACGGACTACCCAAGCTCCACGCGTGATCTGGTTTTTAAGCTCGCCAGTGTATCCATCGAACAGGTACAGATGCTCGTATCCATCGCGTTCTGAGGCCCAGATGATCTCCCGCCCGTCCTCAACGTCGTTGACCTTGCCCCCAGATTTTATCCAGTTCTGAGTTCGCTCAAGCCATTGGATTTGCCCAGTTGGGCGGTGGTAGCGACGGGAGCTGGCGCGGAGCCATCGGCATAGCGCAGCGCCAGATCCCGGCGCATGGACGGCCTCACCCTGGCGATCAGCCAGGGCTCGTTGCGGCGCGGCTCGGCGGCGGTCTATCTTGATATCCACCATCCCGAGATCGAGGAGTTCCTCGAGATCCGCAAGGCGTCTGGCGACTTCAACCGCAAGAGCCTCAACCTGCATCACGGCATCAACGTCACCGACGAGTTCATGCGTGCCGTGGGTGCCGGCACCGCAGTCGCTCTGCGCAGCCCGAACACTAACGAGGTTGTCCGCGAGATCGATGCCCGCCAGCTGTGGCAACGCATCCTTGAGAACCGGCTGCAAACCGGCGAGCCTTATCTCTTGTTCATCGACACCGTGAACCGCGCGCTCCCCAAGCACCAGCGCGAGCTAGGCCTCAAGGTCTCGACCTCCAACCTGTGCAGCGAGATTACCCTGCCGACCGGCATCGATCATCGCGGCGAGGAGCGCACAGCGGTGTGCTGCCTGTCGTCGCTCAACCTCGAGACCTGGGACCAGTGGAATAAGGAGCCCGGCTTCATCGAGGACGTCATGCGCTTCCTAGACAACGTGCTCACCCACTTCATCACGGTGGCGCCGGACGGAATGAAGCGTGCCCGCTACGCCGCCCTGCGCGAGCGCTCCGTTGGCCTCGGCGTCATGGGCTTCCACTCGTTTCTCCAGGCCAAGGGCATTCCAATGGAGGGTGCCTTGGCCAAGTCATTCAATCTGAACATCTTCCGAAAACTTCGTCGCGATGCCGATGCGGCATCCGTGGCGCTCGCTCGCGAGCGTGGCCCGTGCCCGGATGCCCTGGAACGCGGCGTGATGGCGCGCTTCAGCCACAAGATCGCGATCGCGCCGACCGCCTCGATCAGCATCATCTGCGGCGGCACCAGCGCCTGCACCGAGCCGATTCCGGCCAACATCTACATCCACAAGACGCTATCCGGCGCCATCTCGGTGCGCAATCCGCACCTCGCCAAGGTGCTGGCCGCGAAAGGCGCCGACACCTCGGCGACCTGGCAGTCGATCATCGCGCACGAGGGGTCGGTCGCCCATCTCGACGTCCTGTCGGAGCACGAGAAAGCGATCTTTCGCACCGCCTTCGAGATCGACCAGCGCTGGATCGTCGAGCTTGCCGCCGACCGCGCCGCGTTGATTTGCCAGAGCCAGTCGATCAACCTCTATCTGCCGGCCGACGTCGATAAGTGGGACCTCCACATGCTGCACTGGACAGCGTGGAAGCGTGGGGTGAAGAGCCTCTACTACTGTCGATCAAAGTCGATCTCGCGCGCGGCGTTCGCCGGCAAGATTGCCGAGGATGCAACGCCGACGCAGCAGCGGGGGCGGCAGCGCACGGACTATGAGGAGTGCCTCGCATGTCAGTGATCGATCTGTCGCGCTTCGATCCGCGCACGTTAATCGGCAAGGGGCGCGTCGGGCTCCTTGACTCCACCGGCAGCTATGACGTCGATCGCTATGCCTGGGCTTACGAGTTCTGGAAGCGCCAGCAGCAGACCCACTGGATGGGTGAGGAGGTGCCGCTCGGCGCCGACCTCAGGGACTGGGCGTCGGATCGCGTCACGGTCAGCGAGCGTGCGCTGCTTACCCAGATTTTCCGCTTTTTCACTCAATCGGACATCGAAGTCGGCGACAACTATTTCAAGCGGTACATTCCGATCTTCCAGCCACTCACCGTCCAGATGATGATGGCCGCTTTCACTAACATGGAGACGGTTCATATCGACGCCTATGCCCTGCTGCTCAAGACGCTCGGTATGCCCAAGACCGAGTTCGAGGCATTCCGCGGCTATGCGCAGATGCGCGCCAAGGCGGACTACATGCATGAGTTCGGCGTCGACAGCGTGGCGGATGTCGCCCGCACCCTGGCGATGTTCGGCGCCTTCACCGAAGGCATGGCCTTGTTCGCCAGCTTCGCCATGCTGCTGAACTTCCCACGCCACAACAAGATGAACGGCATGGGACAGATCGTAAGCTGGTCAGTGCGCGACGAGAGTCTCCACTGCGAGGGCATCATCAAGCTATTTCACGAATGGCACCGCGAAACCGGCGCGGTGACGCGCTCCGTCCGCGACGACATTGTCGACGTCGCCAAGACCATGGTGAAGCTGGAGGAGAACTTCGTCGAGCTCGCCTTCGGTCTTGGCAAGATCGAGGGCATGCTGCCTGAGCATATCCACGCCTACGTCCGCTACGTCGCCGACTGGCGACTGGCCCAACTCCGGATTGCCCCGGTCTTCGGCTTCTTCGAGGCGAAGGAGGGCGGGTTCACCCAGCTCAAGGCGCATCCGCTGCCGTGGCTCGTCGAGATTCTCAATGGCGTCGAGCACGCCAATTTCTTCGAGTGAAGTCGCCAGACGCCTTGCGGATCTCGAGGAACTCCTCGATCTCGGGATGGTGGATATCAAGATAGACCGCCGCCGAGCCGCGCCGCAACGAGCCCTGGCTGATCGCCAGGGTGAGGCCGTCCATAACGTGGATGTTGGAGCTTCAGTACGACGGCTCTTTTCCTCGCGTCGAAGTCGACGCGGTGTGGTACCCAAGATGGGAATGCCGTCATGCGCGTTTGCGCAAACAAGGGGTGGCAGCGTCAGTCACGACCCGTCGGTTGAGCTCTTGAGACTGGACGAGGCCACAGCAGCTAACATCACGAACGTTGGCTCTGCCGCTCCTCGCCCCGGCTACCGCAGAAACGATCGCGTCATGGCTCAGATCGTCTGCCGACTATAAGCGACAATCGCACTGCGGCAACGGTCGCGCAGAATTACGCTGTTTGTTTGTAGGGCCTGCGGGCATCCATTAGGACCAGGGCGAAAGCAGCTTTGCGATTACCGCCGCGGTCAGCAGCGTAGCGTGACCGTCGGGCGCAATGGCGTAAATGATCGCGCGCCGGGTAAAGGCGGCGGGATCGCTCTCGATCTCGCGGGCGGCTTGCATCGCGGCGATGACGGTCGATCGCTTCTCGATGCGGTACTTGCCGCGCCCGAGGAAGATGGATGCGGTGAAATGATCCGCCTTGCGGATCGCCATGCTGCGCGCTTCATTAGGGCAACGAGCCGACCTGTGTGGCGCAAGTTGAACCGAAATCCCGCAGTGATAGTGGGGCGCGCACCACTACGTCTTGGCTGACGCGCGAAATTTTTCAGCATTCTCAGCGGCCACAGCTAAGGATCTAGATAACTCACGTGCCTGCCCCGGCGTCACTTGGAGGTGAACGCCGACGACGCCCGCAATGGCAATGGAGATTTCATCATCCATCTGCTCAACTAAGATGGCAGCCGACTTGTCGATCTCGATCTCGGCAATACGTCCAATGACAACATCCTGTTCATTCGCCATCACGAGACGCCCATTTATGATCGGTTCGGCTGGAGCTGGAGCGGCGGGACCCTATCCGTAGAATCGAATCAAAAAGCGGATAGCAAAGAACGCGCCCGCGGCTACCACTGCCGTGGTGGCTATCGCGAAAACTATTCTAGCGGCTTGGATGGCGGTCTCTTGCCGTTGATTTGAGGCTAGCGATCTTGGTGGGCAGTTTCACATGCTTCCTCCCTTACGAGCGACGGTCCCTATGAGGCATTATCCCCGAAGGCGAACTGCGGCGCACCTACCAGGATGGTGGGGTCTTATGAAGATTTACCGGCCTTGCTGTGGCAATACCATTCGGCTCAATCCTGCTTTTTGACAAACTGAAGGACCACACCGGCAGGACTTTTGTCCTTACACGATCGTCTTTAGACAACGCCTCCACCCCAGCCACGACAATGCTTTCTGCGGCGAGCGGCCACAGGCCTGCCATAGTCGTTGCACCATTGTCGTCTCTCCACAGGTGAGGCCAGCAGTGCCATCCAATGCCCGGAAAACTACGGGTCCAACCGCGAAATCACGATTGCCACAAACGGTAGTCGTCCGGAATTCCCTCAACCTGAGGATCGCTCTACAGAAGTTATCGCGATGGTTGTTGAGTTTCGGATCATGTGGGAAGCGCCAACCAGAATAACGGAGAATGAGGGACATGAGCCTGGAGCGCCAGTACCGAGAGCTAAAGGATTTGCAAGAAAAGGTCCGTCAACGGGAAGGGAAGAATTGGTCCCGGCGGTCCCTCGAAAGGCAGTCGGAGTGGCGAGAGGTTCTTCTCTCAATTCCAGGACACATCACCTCCGAGCCATGCCTGGTGCGTGATCTATCCAGTAGAGGGGCTGGCATTCAGCTTAACGGACTCACGCTTCTGCCTATGGAGTTTTCGATTTCTTTCGATAGGTTTCGCACCTCCTATCCTTGTCGCCTCATCTGGCGACAGGGAGACTTCATCGGGGTGGCGTTCCAAAACATTGACCGTTATTCAGCCCTCGTGGAACCAAATACGAAGCCTGCTTTGCGGTAGAGCTGCATAGGAAATCGAACCCTGATTTGTGAGCTTTGGTTTGAGCTTGGAAATGGAAGAAAAGACCAGAAGTAGAGCCAAGAATCGGAGCTTTCAATCGTACTCAAGTTAGCCGGGATTAGTCAGCCTTTATCGCTTTTTGGGCAACCCGTGGGCAACCACGTACGTATTACTAGCAAGAACGGTACGGCAAAAGTGATGGAGCATAACGCAAAAGCCGCCATGTGGCGGCTTTTGCATTGGAGGGTGTGACCTTGCCCCCAGATTTTATCCAGTTCTGAGTTCGCTCAAGCCATTGGATTTGCCCAGTTGGGCGGTGGTAGCGACGGGAGCTGGCGCGGAGCCATCGGCATAGCGCAGCGCCAGATCCCGGCGCAAGCTTTGCCCCTTTTGCAAGCGGCGCCCGAGTGCCTCAACAAATCCTTCAAACCGCTCCCGACCCTTTGCCTGCGCGGCCGCCTGCGCGTCGTTGGGTAGGGGCGGCGTAATCGTCAGCCAAAACCGTATGAAGAGTGCCAAGCTTTCGGCCGTCAAACCCACGTCACGCTCCAGCCTCTGCATCTGACGCGACAGCCGATCGAGGCGCCGGGCGAACGCTGCCTCCCGCCTGTCCGCGCCGTCCGGTGACAAAAACGAAGCGACAGCCGCTTCCACGATCGCAGACCGGGAAAGCTTCTTGCGATCGGCGAGCTCTGTTTCAGAAGCTCTGGTGGGAAGTAGACGTTCATCCGGTCGCGCATATTGCCTCAGAGCTCTATCCCGTCATTCGGGTCCATGGCGACTTGACGGGTGACACCGCGCATCTGTTGGCGTATGAGCCGGGACTGGCGGACAGCATCCTCGTCATCGTCAAGAACGGCGGCAAATTCCTCTGCCGGTGTCGATTCGATTGTTTCCCTGACGATAGCGACGTGATCGGGGAGTTCGGGTTCACGACGGAGCCCGCTGTTCGCCGTGTCTTCCTCGGCCTCCGCGGCTTTGTCGGTTGGACCTCCCGTCGGCTCCAGCGCTCCGAGCGCTGACCATCCGTCCGTTCGCGAGGATCGACCGGCCCTCGCCGAATCCGGCGGCGGCAAAACCCGCTCAGTGAATCGCCGATCCTCGTAGTAGCGGACCTTCTTCGCCCGTATCGGCGCCGTCCCTGCCACCATGACGATCTCGTCCATCGGCGGAAGCTGCATGACCTCACCCGGCGTCAGCAGCGGCCTCGCAGTCTCCTGCCGTGAGACCATCAGGTGCCCAAGCCATGGGTTCAACCTGTGCCCGGCGTAGTTCTTCATCGCGCGCATCTCGGTCGCCGTGCCCAGCGCGTCGGACACCCGCTTGGCGGTCCGCTCGTCGTTGGTCGCGAAGCTGACGCGGACGTGACAATTGTCGAGAATGGCGTTGTTAGGCCCGTAGGCCTTTTCGATCTGATTGAGCGACTGAGCGATCAGGAAACTCTTGATGCCGTACCCGGCCATGAAGGCGAGCGCGGACTCGAAGAAATCAAGCCGCCCGAGCGCCGGGAATTCGTCGAGCATCATCAGGACTCGATGAAGGCGGTCGCGGGCGTGCAGATCTTCGGTCAGGCGCCGGCCGATCTGATTCAGCACCAGGCGGATCAGCGGCTTGGTCCGGGAGATATCCGAAGGTGGCACCACAAGGTACAGCGTTGCAGGGCGGCTATCTGCGATCAGATCGGCTATCCGCCAGTCGCAACGGCGGGTCACCTGGGCCACCACGGGATCGCGATAAAGTCCGAGGAACGACATCGCGGTGGACAGGACGCCGGAGCGTTCATTCTCGGACTTGTTGAGGAGTTCGCGCGCGGTCGAGGCGACAACGGGATGGGCGCCCTGCTCGCCAAGATGCGCGGTTGTCATCATCGCCTTCAGCGTCGCCTCGATCGGCCGCTTCGGGTCGGACAGAAAGGCCGCCACGCCGGCCAAAGTCTTGTCCGCCTCGGCATAGAGGACATGAAGGATGGCGCCGACCAGGAGGGAATGACTGGTCTTCTCCCAATGGTTTCGCTTGTCGAGCGAGCCTTCGGGGTCGACCAGGACGTCGGCAACGTTCTGCACATCGCGAACCTCCCATTCCCCGCGCCGAACCTCGAGCAGCGGATTGTAGGCCGACGACTTTGGGTTGGTCGGGTCGAACAACAGGACGCGGCCATGCCGCGAGCGAAAGCCGGCCGTCAGTTGCCAGTTCTCTCCCTTGATGTCGTGCACGATGGCCGAGCCGGGCCAAGCCAACAATGAGGGAACGACGAGTCCGACACCCTTGCCGGAACGCGTGGGAGCAAAACACAACACGTGCTCCGGCCCATCATGGCGGAGGTAGTCGCGATCGAGCTTGCCCAGCACCACACCATCCGGACCGAGAAGTCCGGCCGCTCGAACCTCCTCCAGACCAGCCCAGCGCGCCGAACCATAGGTCTCGACATTCTTGGCTTCGCGCGCCCGCCAGACCGACATGCCGATCGCCACCGCGATCGAAACGAAGGTCCCTGACGCTGCGATGAAGGCGCCCTCTACAAAAACCTGCGGCGCATAGGCATCGTAGACGAACCACCAAAAGAAGAAGACTGGCGGGTAATAGATCTTGAAGCCCACCAGCTCGAACCACGGTCGCCCAAGCTCCGGTTGATAGGCGAGCCGCCACGCCGTCCACTCGGTTGCTCCCCAGATGGCCAGCAAGACGATCAGGCAAACAACGATCACTTGCCCCCAGAGTATTTTGGTTCCGGACATTCCGAGCGTCCTTCCGCAACTGAATTGGCGAGATTGCTAGAGGCCGAGGTCGCGCCTGCGGCCAAAGCCCCATTCGATGCCGCCGCCATCCTTCACGACGCCGGTCACAAGCTGGCCGAGTCTCTTTTCGAGGTCGCGCGACCAGGGCACGAGCTGGAAGCCGAGTTCTTGACGAGGCGCGCGATGATGTCCTCGTCCGTTCCCCAACTCCAGAACAACGCTGCGAGCGTAATGTCGATCGCAGCAAGGGTCGTTGCGAGGTATCCGACCTCGCTCCCCAGCAATCCGAATCCGTTGTCGATATAACGCGTGAACGTTTCAAGGAACTGGTCGATGATCCCCGTACCGGTCATGGCTTGCTCGCCTCAGGGGTTGCCAAGTTCGGATATCCCTGAGGGATCCGGCTTTGATCCTTTGGAGCGAGCGCCACGCCGGCGGCGGATTCGTCGCGGCCTGGAGCTGCGGCACCGTCTATCTTGCCAAAGAAGCGACGGCGGTTTTCGGCCCAAACCTGCTTGCAACGCTCATAACCCTCTGTTTGCTCCGCAGTGACGCTGCGGCAGCGCGCGAGGTCTGAGCTCGTTGCGTCTGTCGTCTGCTCCGCTTTCGGCGGCGGAGGACCGTCTCCGCCACGAAGCTGAATCGTGCAGGCCGTGACGACCAACACGCCAATTGTCGTAAGCAGCGATAACGCCTTGAATGCCCGGATGTCGGTCATCAGTGGAACATCTGCACGTTGGATGATTGATAGCCCTGCCCTGGGTTGAGAAACCGCCGGAGCTGTTCGCGGCCCTGGTCCTGGGCCGCCGCGCGTTGCGCGGCGTCAAGGCCTTGCGCCCTGCCCTGCGCCGTCACTACCGCGGTGAGGTCGGCGAGCTGCTGCGCATTCAGTGCGAGAATCTGATTGCCGGCCTGTGTTGCCTGCAAGGCGCCGCTAGCGCCCTGGCTAGATATGACGAGCGCGGAGGTCTGGGCACGGTTGGTGTCGAGGTTGCCAACGATGCCGGCCTGGACACGAAGCGCGTCTTGCGTTGCGGCATACGAATTCTGCCAACGCGATTGAGCGTTTGAGATCAGTAACTGGTTCGATTGGCTGCTGGTCGCTGGCGCGTAGCTGGTCGAGAACGCGCGATCGATCTGATCGACGTCGTAGGCGATCCGCTGGGCCTGGGCCAGCAATTGCTGAGTCCGCTGGATGGAAGATTGCAGTTGCTGTAGCGACGAGTAAGGCAGGTTTGCCAGGTTCTTCGCCTGGTTGATCAACATCTGCGCCTCGTTCTGTAACGACGTGATCTGATTGTTGATCTGCTGCAGCTCACGGGCGGCAGTCAGGACGCTCTGGACGTAGTTGTTGGGATCGAAGACAATCCACTGCGCCCGCGCGGGCACCGTGAGGTCGAGCGTCAGCGCGACCACGCCAGCGGCCGCCAATAGGCCAAGACGCCTCATAGCGATTTCTCCAGATTGACGAGATTGGGGATCAGGTCGAGGGCCCAGGCGACGCCACGGTGCTGTAGCCAGGCCGGCAGGAAGCCGTCAGGTCCATGTTCGGCGAGGAGTTGCGAGATGGCTGCCTGGTCTGTCTTGGAAGAGGCTGCGGTAAAGGCCAGAGCGACCTCGCCAAGGCCAAGTTCGAACATCCGGTTGCCGCGGCGAGATTGGCAGTAGTAGTCGCGCTTGGGCGTAGCGCGGCTCAGAAGCTCGATCTGGCGGTCATTGAGGCCAAAGCGGCGATAGATCGCTGTGATTTGCGGCTCGATCGCCCGCTCGTTCGGCAGCAACAGCCGGGTTGGGCAGCTTTCGATGATCGCCGGCGCGATCACGGACCCGTCAATATCCGAAAGCGATTGGGTGGCAAAGATGACGGACGCATTCTTCTTGCGAAGCGTCTTCAGCCATTCCCGGAGCTGGCCGGCAAAATCTTCGTCATCGAGGGCAAGCCAGCCTTCATCGACAATCAAGAGTGTCGGCCGGCCGTCGAGGCGGTCCCCGATGCGATGGAAGAGATACGCCAGCACGGCCGGCGCAGCACTCGTTCCGATCAAGCCCTCGGTCTCAAATGCCTGGACCGACGCCTCGCCGAGGCGCTCGAATTCGGCATCGAGCAAGCGTCCAGAGGGACCACCCAGGCAATAGGGTTGCAGGGCTCTCTTCAGGGAATTGGATTGCAGCAAGACCGAGAGGCCTGTGAGGGTGCGCTCCTCCCTCGGCGCCGAAGCAAGAGAGGTGAGCGCCGACCACAGATGATCCTTGACCTCCGGCGTGATTTCGACCTTTTCCCGGGCCAGGATCGCGCCAATCCATTCCGTGGCCCATCCGCGCTCTGAGGGATCATCGATCCAGGCCAATGGTTGCAGAGCGACAGGGTTCTCGTCCCCGTCAGACAGTCCACCGCCGAGATCATGCCAGTCGCCGCCCATAGCAAGCGCGGCCGCCCGGATCGAACCGCCGAAATCGAACGCAAAGACCTGCGAGTTCGGGTAGCGCCTGAATTGTAACGCCATCAGCGCAAGCAGGACCGACTTGCCGGCACCTGTCGGCCCCACCACGAGCGTGTGGCCGACGTCGCCGACGTGGAGGGAGAATCGGAACGGCGTTGATCCCTCGGTCTTCCCAAACAGGAGCGGCGGACCCTTGAAGTGCAAATCCCTCGCCTCGCCGGCCCACACGGCCGACATCGGAATCATGTGGGCGAGGTTGAGGGTCGACACCGGTGGCTGCCGCACATTAGCGTACACATGGCCCGGCAAACCACCGAGCCAGGCTTCGACGGCATTCACCGTCTCGATCATGCAGGTGAAATCGCGGCCTTGAATGACCTTCTCGACCAGGCGGAGCTTTTCGTAACCGGCATGAGCTCCCACGTCTGCAGTGATCAGCGCGCGCGAGCGTAGCGGGTCGGCATCCAGTACTGGCGCATGGCCTCGACGACGTCCGGAATGTCGGTATGGGCGTTGCGCAGGAATTCCTCGGTCTCGCGGCCTTTCCTTGGTGGTCCAAGCAGTGGACGCCCCTGATCGTCGACGCAATGCAGCAGGATGGGCAGGAGCAAGCCGTGGTTTATGTTGCGGATGTCGAGCAGCGGGGTCCATGCCGTTAGTCTCAGTCGCATGGCGGCATGGAATCCCTGGCACCATGGCCGCGCATCAACGTCGCCATTCGGCTTGCGGGCATGGGTGGGCGCGAACCGATGTGGCGCGGTGGAAAGAACGTTACTAATGTCGTTGTGGCGCAGCGCGACGGCCGAAATCGCAGCGAACTCAGGCGTGCCGCCATGGTTGAACGCATCGGCGTCGATGGCGAGTAACGGACAGATCCAGTCGGGCGGACTTATCGACACCGGCCCGGCCACGATCGCGGCGACATAGCCGTCGAGCATAGGAAGACTCGTGGCGATGGGATGCTGCGCGGCGCGAGCCTGCAGCCAAGGCTCAAGTTCGTCGAGCGGCATCGCGGCTGCCGCCATCGATGATGAAGATGATGATGAATGGCGGCGCCGGCTCATGCAGCCTCCCGTGCGCTGAGCTCGCGCGCCGCCTTCCAGTTCCAGGCGAGAAGTTCGTGCAACTGGTGGCTCTTGGTCTGGCCGGAGATGATGCGCTCCAGCACATCGGCCAGATAGACCTGCGGATCGAGTTCATGGAGCTTTGCCGTATTGACCAGCGATGCGAGGATTGCCCAGCTCTCAGCACCGCTCTCGCTGCCGCTGAATAATGAGTTCCGCCTTCCCATCGCAATCGGGCGCATTGAACGCTCGACAGTGTTGCTGTCGACCTCAACGCGGCCGTCGCGGAGAAACAGCGTCAGCCCATCCCAGTGATTGAGCGTATAGTTGATAGCCTCCGCCAGCTTCGACTGGGAGAACAGCTGGTCGAGCATCGAGCTCAGTCGCGCCTTCAGCACCTCCATCAGCGGTGCGGCCCTGGTGCGGCGGGCGGCAAGCCGCTGTTCGGCGCTCGAGCCGCGGATCTCGGCCTCGATGGCGTAGACCGCTTGCAGGCGCTCGATCACTTCGTGAGCGAACGGCGACTGCATCGTCTTGTACACTTCGACGAATTTGCGTCGGGCATGGGCGAGACAAAAAGCGAGCTGGATCGCGCCGCCATGACCGCGGGCAAGCGCTTTGTAGGCGGCATAGCCATCCACCTGCAGAATGCCGGAGAAGCCGGTCAATTGCCCGGCGATCTCCTCGGTGCCGCGGCCATCGGCAAACACATAGGCGACCGCCGGCGGCGATGGGCCGCCCCATGGGCGATCATCCATCGCATGCGCCCAGAACTGGCAGATACGAGTGCGATGTCGTCCGGGATCGAGCACCGGCATCGGCGTCTCGTCGCAGAACAGCCGCGGCGAAGCCTGGATCGTCCGCAGCTGAAGCTCATAAAAGCTCTTGAGCCACCATGCCGCACGCTTCACCCAGCCGGCGAGCGTTGCGCGGTCGAGATGAATGCCCTGGCCAGCCAGGATCTGCACTTGGCGGTACAGCGGCAGATACCAGGCGAACTTCGAGACCACCACGTGAGCCACGAGTGCCGTCGATGCCATTCCGCCTTCAACCAAACGCGGCAGCACCTTCGCCTGGACCACGCCGTCGGTGCAACCGCGGCAGGCGTATTTGGGACGAACCGTGCGTAGTACCCGCAGGATCGCCGGGATCACGTCCAGCACCTCGCTCACATCCTCGCCGATCCTGTGCAGAGCGCCCTGACAGCACGGGCACGCTGTCGTGTCCGGCTCGAGCACCTGCTCGCAGCGCGGCAAATGCTTGGGCAACGCACCGATGTTGCGCCTCGCCTTCTTGCGCGGCTTCCCAGCCGGCTTCGTCGCAGGTAGATCGTCGTTGGCTGACGCAGGTGGTGTGACGCCGGTCGCGAGATCGTCCAGTTCGAGCGCGAGCTGCTCGGCCACGATCGCCACCAGCCGCTCCGAGCGCTTGCCGAAGATCATCTCCTTCAGCGTCTGCATCGCCACACGCAGCTTCTCGTTCTCGGCGTCAAGCGCGAGCACCATCTCGGTCAGAGCCGCTGCGTCGGTCGGAAGAGCTTCGGGGCGAATCGCCATGATCGAACGATATATCCGCGCATCACAGGCTCCAGCAAAATCTTCGCCTCTCAGCCGACAACGGCCGGCTGCTTCACAGGCTTGGGTGAGACACGCGTCCACTCCAGCCCGTCGAGCAGCATCGCGAGCTGCGTCGCACTGAGATGCACCGCGCCATCGCGGATCGGCGGCCAGGTGAAGCGCCCCTGGTGCAGCCACTTCGTCACCAGCACCATGCCGCTGCCGTCCCACGCCAGAAGCTTCACTCGGTCCATGCGCTTGCTGCGGAACACAAAGACGTCGCCGCAATACGGGTTCGCACGCAGCGCTTCGCTAACCAGCGCCGACAGCGTGTGCACCGACTTGCGAAAGTCGACCGGCTGTGCCGCCAGCACCACCTTGAGGTCAGACCGTAATGCAATCAACGGATGCCCCGAAGCGCCGATAGCACTGTCGAAAGCGTCGCCAGCTCCACTCCGGGCTCGACCCGGATGCGTGCCCCGCCCACCTCGATCTCAATCATCCCGCCAAGCTTGCCTGGGGGCGATGCCATCTGCGGCAGCACCTTATGCGCGGACGCGAACCGGTCCGGTTCGTCTGCCGTCGCCGGACCGCTCTCGGAAGCAATCCGGACCGGCACGAAGCCTGGCGCCTGAAAGCTCGCTGCCGTCGCGAACTTGCGCCGCCACACCGTCAGCAGCCCACGGACAACGCCATGGCGCCGAGCGACCTCGGAAATATTGGCCCCTTCCTCGAAGCTCTCCGCCACGATCTGGGCCTTCTCTTCCGCCGTCCAGTGCCGTCGCCGACGCTGCCCCGTGATCACCTCGATCCGACGATAGGAGCCGCCTTCCTGCCTGGCATCAAGCATGGCTTCATGCATGGCATCTGCCATAGCCCACCTCCAAAAAAACAGGTCATACCAGGCTGTATCGCAGCTCATTCGCGCGATGCCCAGGTGGGGGCTTTACTTCGACACTCTCGTTCCATTAGCCCGAACACACGGTCAGCCGAAATTAGACTTCGCAACACCGGGAATGGGTGGAGTTGATTTGATCGCGTTGATCAGTTGTCGCGCGGGCTTGTCCGGGCCAATCGACAGCTTGTCGGCAACGGCATGGGCCAGTCCAATGAAGTCTTTCAGCCCAGCTTTGGCCCGCGAGACACCCGCGCCACAAAAGAGAACAACTCGCCCCTCGTCGCGAGCGACGAGCAATTCATCGGCGAAGTTTGGGCCATCTTTCGTAAAGCGCAAGTGCGTTGTTCCTTCGACTACGCTAGAACGCGCTTCCGAAGAAGCTCGTAGCGGAACTCCAGAGAGCAGCTTGAAGTCCGGCCAATCTATATTATCGAGCAATCGCTCAACGCTCCGCTTCGCGAGCGGCAATAAATGGCTGGCGGGGACAGCGCCTGACACCGCGCAGCCGAACGGCGCCGAGTTGCGCCCGCACTACCGGCGATCTGGGATGGACAAGCATCACGGACACTCAGCGAGTGAAAGAAGATTGTCTGGCTGAATGCCGTCGGCCGTCGTCTTGATGTACTTGTGCCCTTCGTGTTTGGCCACGATCAAACCAGCAGTGAGCCCGTCTTCCTGGACATAGAATTCCCACGCGCCGCTTTCGATGTCTCTGATCGTCTGAACGACAGATTGCTTCCAGTGACTTCCGTTCGAATATACCCCGCCGATGCTGCTAATTCTCTCGTGTGGATTCGTGCTGTCGGTCTTACTGACGCAACGAACGCGTGCGAGTCTGGCCACGGGGTCTCTTCTTCCGCATGCAAAAGGAGCAACAAGGTTAGCGTTCAGTGGCGGACCGTGCCGCCGACCAATTCAGGTAGGTGCCTCGGTTACTTGTCTGCGCCATGATCTGGTGGCGCCTCGGGAATATGTCTCTGGAGCAAAGGTGGCCAACCACAGTCTTCATAGAGGGGGCTCGGCCACCGGCGCTTAGGCGCTTGCGAAGCGTACCCTAAGGGTAGCTACAGGCCAACGGATGCACATATTCGAGCGGTACATCACGTCCCTACGCTCACAGGCGCTTGCGGTGCTTGCAGCCAATCAGGCCCGCGCGGCCGATCAGTCTTTGAGCCTGGCAGATCGCCAAGTCGCGACGTTCGATGCCGAGGACGCTCAGGAAATGCTAGGCATCCTCGATTGCGTGAAACTCGACCCCGGGCCGGAGGAGGCACGGAAGATCGCTGCGCGCATACGCACGCTTCTAGAAGGGAAGAAGTGAGCCGCCAAGTTGACGGCGCGAAGGCTACGTCCATCCGGCGTCGTAGCTGCCGGCGCGCGTGTCCTGCCGGGCCGGGCTGCGCTCATAACGCCCAGCACCGCACAGCTGGTCCGCTTCGGCTCCAGGATGGCGTTCAGTGTCTCTTCCACCGTCCCGCGGACCATCTCGCCCAGGTGATCTCGAATCCGGGCCTCATCAATTTGGATCACCATGACCCATGGCATTCCCATCGTTCATTCAAAGCTCCTTCGTTCTAGAAGAAGCCATCAATCCTGAAGGAGTGTCCGTCGTCAGATAATTTGAGACTGGTCAGGCTTTTTGAGAACGGAGGCTCTGGCTCATCAGGGTTAGAGTTTAAGCGGCCTGCAGTTGATGCTGCAAGCGGCGGTTTGGTGTCGCGCTTGATGCGGTTTCGTTCTGCGAGGATCGCCTCAGCCCTGCCGAAGTAGACATCGGCTGGCGTGAGGTTGTCGATGCTCTCATGATAGCGGACGTGATTATAGTATTCGACGAAGACTCCTACTTGACGCTCGAGATCACCGGGTAGGTAATAGTTGTCGAGCAGGATACGGTTCTTCAGCGTCTGATGCCAGCGCTCGATCTTTCCTGAGCAGCCTTGGCCGGTGCGCGACGGCGATGTGGTCAAGCGAACGGCCAGCGTCCATAGAAGCAAGAACACCACCTTCGCATCAAGCGCCGCGCGAGACGATACGCGCCACAGAAGCTTATTGCCGACGGTCGCCGGAGATTCGTTTCCGTGCCTTGACCAGACCAGATCCTCCCTGACCGCCGCTGGAAATGGAACTATCTACCAAGTTGTGAAGCGATTTCTGCAGCTAGGGAGGGAGCTGTGGCCCACGTTGAAAATTGGGTGATGCTGCAAGAGCAAGAACCGGCCGAACAAGAGAAGATGTCTGAGGAAGCCCATCGGCAAGCCACAGAACGGATCAAGGCGTACGAGGAGCAGATTGTCACCGTCCTCAAAGGTCGCGTCGTCGGAGAGTTCTCGACCAACTACGCGATCCTCATCGGCAGACTGATCAAGTTGAGCGCCGCCGGCAACGACGATCCGCTGATCAGGTTCGCCGGCATGTTCGCTGCGGCCGACCCGTCCGACCGACTTCAACGCGGTGGCCAAACGCGCCAGAGGAGTGTCGATGATCATCGGAAGCGGACGACCACTCGTCCACGCGAGGCCCCGTAGGTGATGCGCTCCGGAACGTTGTCATGACCAAGAGTCACACCGTAGAAGAACCTCAACGCGCAGACGATTTGTTCCGCGAACCTAGTACCCACTTTTCTTGGATCGTGAGTCGTGATTCAAGATCGGGATGACACCCTAAGCAAGAGAGGTCCACCTTTCCATTCAAAACGCCGTCGCCGTGTCGAGTTTCTCGACTTCATGAACAGCGTCACCGTGGCTTTTCCGGACCGGAAGCTTCACGTCATCCTCGACAACCTCAACACCCACAAAAAGGTGCGTCCTGGCTCAACCAGGTCGAGGTGTGGTTCTCAATCTTGCGGGGGGGGCAGTCGCTCAGCGGCACCTCCTTCACAAGCCCCAAGCAGCTTCAGGAACACATCGATGCCTACGTCAACGCGTACAATGACAAAGCTGAGCCCTTCGTCTGGACCAAGAAAAAGATCCGTCAACGCCATTTCAAAGGGCGCCGTATCACTCAGCTCTGATTCCGGGTACTAGATCAATCCGCTCGAGCGCATCATGAAGGAGATCCGGCGACGAACCCGTGTCGTCGGCGCCTTCCCCGACGGTCAATCCTGTCTCAACTTAGCGGCGGCCCGGCTGCGGCACATTGCCGGAACGGCGTGGCCGACCAAATGCTACATGAACATGCGACCGCTCTATCAGCCACAACTCTCTGAAACCGGAGCCGTCGCCTGATCAAAAGTGCGAAAGATTCTGGACAGTACCGCCCATCTCG
Source organism: Bradyrhizobium sp. WBAH42 (assembly GCF_024585265.1). Lineage (NCBI taxonomy): Bacteria > Pseudomonadati > Pseudomonadota > Alphaproteobacteria > Hyphomicrobiales > Nitrobacteraceae > Bradyrhizobium > Bradyrhizobium sp. WBAH42. Next base: position 8,231,174 of record NZ_CP036533.1, on the reverse strand, counting down.
CTCCCGGAATATATGCAGGGGTGGGACTGTCATACATTCATAACCCGACAAGCATCACGCACACTCCCCAGACTAAAGACGCGCTCAATCTGTTGCTATCTACGTTGATATTCTTCTGATCGTCGCAACCGCCATTCTGCTACGACCTCCTCGTGACCCAAGGGACTTGAGCTCTTTGAAAGGATCCGCCGCATCTGCGCTAGCCAAGCATTGTTGCTCGGCTAGACGGGAAGTCGCTGACCCCACGGTGACGTGCGCGAGTTCAGCGGGGACGCTAATAGCAACAGACTCGTTAAAGCATTAGAGTATCTACGGACCTTTCGCTCGACGGGGGGATCGTCGTGCCCATCGTGCGTCCAAGGCGCACTCGCGCTAATCTCAATCCTTCCCCCACAGAACCGGACTCAATCCCGAAGACGCCATACCGACGGACACGCATCGATGGCTCCCCTGTGCAGGACCGCGCGCCGCACGAGGCTAATCGGCTGGAGGAGCATCAGGGTGGGCAGGATAATACGCCCGCACCGTCGGCTCTCCACGAAGGACAGGTCCTTGTCGGTCCAGAGCAGCTTCTTAAGAGCAGCTTCGCTGCCTACTGGATCATCTGAACCAACAATCCATACCCTTGCCATGTGGCGTCCCTTCAAAGGAGCTTCAGCAGCTCGAAAGGACTTACGTGACGAGGTTCAACGGCAATGGGAGAATCCCCTGGCTCTCATTTTTCGTTGATCCGGGTTTATTGTTGACGAGGAGCAGTTCTCGAGGGGAGCTCGACGCAGAGCAGAGCTCTCGGGAGGAACCCTCGGGTAAGTGTTGCAGGGGACCCTATCGATCGGGGTACACACGGCGTTGTCGAGAGACAGTCGTCTTCGAAACCAACCTCGTGTCTGAGTAGGAGCACTGGAGTTGTAGCACGATAAACCGACCGCCAGCACCATCGCCGACGTCACGCCTCACCTCTGCAATCTACATCGACTGGATCCATGGCCCATCAAGCGCGACGTGAGCGAAGGCCGCGCGCGAACTGCCCGACGAGCATTTGGAAGCAGTCAAGTTTGGTTCTTCAGCCACGTTCGGGATAGACGCGAACGCGGCGGCGTCCCTCGCTTTCGACCAACTCGCCCCTATAAGGCACTCCACGGATCTCGAAATAGGTCGGGCGCCCGACTTCGGGCATGATGCGCTGGCCTTCAAGGACGCGGACAAGGTAATCGGGCAAGAATCGCTCCCGGTGCTCCCATCCGCCCCGAATCAAGTACCCAAGATCGACTGTACCTTGGTCGGGTCGCGCGGCCCTGACGATCTGCGGGGGACGATAGAGGGGCTGCGATGGGCCAGCTTCGTTGGTCCCGCCAGCCCGCGGGTGATGGATCAGGCGAACATCCATGGGGCCTTCCGGCCCGACAGTCGCGGAATAGTGCTCCCCATTGATCGCGAACTGACTTGGCCCGAACTGGTTTGGCAGCAGATTGATGTTGCTCAATACGTCGATCAACACGTCTGAAGCCGCCTTGGAGCCGTGGCGCCAGTCGGCGCCAACGATCGGTCCGATATCCCGCAGCTCCGGAGCCAGCCCCGGCGGTCCTGCGAACCACGAGGTGGCTGCAAATTCAGGTGCTGGCGCAGAGCGCGCATCGTCACGCAAGTCGTGCGGCGTGGGTGGATCCAGATCAACGAAGGAGTCGAGACCGCCATAGATGTTTGACGATCGGGGCCTCACCGATGACGGCGGTGCGGGTTCTTGCATTTGCTGCCCAAGCCAGGCCCAGGCTCCCTGGCTGGGGGTGGCCGGAGTAGCAGGAAGCTCGAGCGGCGGATGAGCTTGCGCGGCCCAGTGCGGCGCTGGCACTGGTGAGGCGGGTTCGTGGATTTGCTCGCCAAGCCAATCCCGGGCTGCCGCGCTCGGCGTTGCCGGGGTTTCGGGAAGCTGTTGCGACGAACCGGCCTGCCAATCGCTGGGCGCTCGCATCGATGTTGTGGGCCCGTGGATCTGCTCGCCAAGCCAATCCCAGGCTCCCGCGCTCGGGGTAGCTGGCGTTGCAGGAGGCGCCTGCAGTGAGTGCCTCTGTCGAGCGGCTTCCCAAGAACGCTGGCCCGGATCCTCAGGAGGCAGCAATGCAAGTGCCCTGTTCGCCTCCCGGATTTGCTGGTATTGGCCAAGCTTGACTAGATCAGCCTTGATCTTGCCGTCCTTGGTTTCCCGCCTGTACTTCTCGACATCCTGCTCAAGGGCTGGGGTGGAAAGTCTGCCAGCCATTGGCGGCCGATCATGCGTTTGCAGCCACTCACTGAGCCTATACATGCGGCGAGCTTGCCTGTCGATCGTCTCCGGCTCGATCCTGTGCACTGCCTTTTCCGCCGCCGACCACATGTCGATGAGGGTTGCGTCCGCGCGGTGGGGGGCCAGTCGGCGGAGATCAGCCGCCAGAGCGTTTCCGGCACTGACCTCACGGAGCTTCTTCAACGCCGCCTTGATGCGTCTGCTTCTGTCCTGTGCGTAGGTATCGACATCCTCATCCAGCTCAGCTTCCAGCTGATGGTTTTCCACCTCCGGGTTGTCCTGCTGCGCGTTTTCTGATTCCCGTTGAATTCGATCGGCAATTGAGGGCCTGCCAGCGGTGCTCAGGCGCGCGCTCAAATGGCGCAAATCGGCTGCGGCATTCTTGATCGTGCCGTCGGTGAGGTTACCCGCCGCCTTGTTTCTGAAATCTCTTATTAGCGCCTCGTCCTCCTCTGGGACAGCGCGCGTCCGGCCCGGCTGCCGAGCATAGTCAATGCGAAGATTCGTGGAAAAGGCATCCCCCTGCCCCGCGTTGCGCGAGTACTTTTCGCTGCTGCTCCCGCCAAAAGCCTTGCCGATTCCCGACTTGAAGCGTGACCATAATCCGCCGCCTTTTCCGCTCTTGGCCGACGCGGCAGACTCTGCCTCCGGAAAGCTGTAGCGCGCGCTGCTGAACAGATCATCTCGCAAGCTGGACTGCGGCACTTGCGCCGAAGCGGGAAGCTTGAAGCTGGGAATGTCTACGCTCCGCCGCGTGCCGCCCAGCGCACTCTCCCTAAAAGTGGAGTCCGGCGGCACCCGCATCGAACCGCCGAAATCCTCCCGCCGGACTGCTCGACGTCCTGCGGGAGCCGGATTGGACGAATTTGAGTTGCTTTCATCTGACGGATCGAGACTCAAATCCTCCAGCTGCCGTTCGAAACCGCCGTGCTCCCTTCGGTTGTCTCCTCGCTGCGCGGCCCGCTCTTGCAGGGCAGCGTACTCCCGCATCCAGGCTCCTGAATCGAAGAATGGGTCAACCGGATCCACCCTGCTCTCCTCATGTTTGTATAGGCCCGACAGCAATCGGTACGTCTAGCAAGAAACAGATTGTGGATTGTTGTAGCCGCAACCTTTCGAAAAGCTGACGAGATTAGGACATTGCTGCGCGATTGACGGCCTCGCATCGGCCGCCGCCTGGCGACAGCCGCTCCAATCTTTCGCACCTCTTCGCCTAGCCTGTTCCAGTCGAGGAATTCGTAAAGCGATGATACCAATGGGTGGTCCTGACGATCGTGCGAGGAATTCAAGCATCAGGCCGGAATTCCTCGGCCGCTAACAAAGGTCATGCGTGACGAGCATCTTCTCCGCAACTTTGGCGCTCAGCTTATCCTGCTTCAATGACGGACAGCGACCTCTCCTTGACGCAGACCGGGAGGCGTTCTGGTGACCTGGGCTTCCATTTGTTGGTTTCGACTACGCTTATGAAGGACCGAATTGGCCTACTGCGGTTTACCAGGTCCGGCGCATTCGCTCGGATGCAGAACGTCCCTTTTGGGGGCTTACCGCGCATCCGCCGTTTCCGGGAAAACGTGGATCACATAGGGCTGCCCATGAGGGAGCGTAGTCGCCTAGACGAGAGGAACAGCGCGTTCAGACATGAAATCGCCCAGACAGCTTTTTCAAAATGATGTGCAGGTTGTCCTGAGTTCTCGGTAGTCATCCCGAGCGCCTCTCGGCGCTCGGGATCGGACAGGCAGCGCGCAGTTCGAGGATGAGCTTGGCTGTCATTCGGCCTGCAATATTGACCCCCGTGTTGCCGCATCTGCGAATGTTACCGTGATGGCGCCATTGCCGATGACGATCCGATGTCGATTAATCGGTCGCGCCAGATGGCTTTCCCGGCTTGCTCGACGAGAGGGGCTGTGGTCGGGTCGGGCCCTAGGGCCCGACCCGACCACAGCCCCTCTCGTCGAGCAAGCCGGGAAAGCCATCTGGCGCGACCGATTAATCGACATCGGATCGTCATCGGCAATGGCGCCATCACGGTAACATTCGCAGATGCGGCAATACGGACGGTGATAATTTGAAGCTTATCGCCTGGGCGCCGGCGCGGGAGAAATTCCAATGCTTCGCGCGGCCGTGCGGTGGCTAGATACCCGCGCAACTCATGAATCTGGCCCAAGGTATAAGATCGGCGTCCGCCAAGGCCCGTCCCTGGGGTCGGTCCAAGTCCGTCGAGAGAGAGCTGCCGAAGGTACCCATCCGACACACCCGCAATTCGCGCAACCTCCCCTGAGGTGAACGACCGGAGCTATTTGCTTGCTGAAGGCGGGAACAGTGTCTTGGCGAGCGAGCGAAGCTGGCCGGAAAGGATGCCGGCATGCCGTGAGATCCGCGCAGACGCAGTCTCGCTCATCGTAACCGAATCTTCCGCTAAGATCGCCATTTGCCTTCCCGAGACGGTTTCTGCGCGTCAGACGCCTGACCTCCGTTTTGAGAGATGGCCACGATTCTATGATTGGTGCAAGAAATAAAGGGTTAACGAGTTCTTAACGCCACATGGCGGACCCAACAGCAAGCAGCGGCTTGTTGGGCGCATCGCCTTGCTGTTGTCAGCTGACAACAATGCCCCCCAACCGGTGGAGCGAGTCCCTACTATAGCGTGAGTCAGCTAGGCTGTGCGGATTCCCAAACCTCATTCTGTACCAAGCTACCTGCCGCTCCGATCGGTGTTGCTACCGTGCGGAGCGCCGGCGCCTCCTTCGATGCGCAGCAACCCTCGCTTCTTGGTGTCGAGCCAGCGGAGTCGTTGCGTGTGGTGCCGCGTCTGCACTGTACGCATACGACATACGACGGAGGCCGCCTGATAGACGCATGCGCGCGGGCCTGGCGAGCTGTATGACAGCGTTGGGTGAAGGATCAGGCGGCTTGCTGATCGTCGGGGTTGCCCACTTGGCGCAGAAGCTTCCATTCCCAGGGCAGCAGTTCCTGCAGACGCGATGCAGGAAGATCGGCGATACGGGCTAGGACGTCGGCGAGCCAGGCCTTGGGATCGACGTCGTTCAGGCGACAGGTCGTGATCATCGTCAGCATGATGGCGGCGCGGTCAGCGCCGCGCAGGCTGCCGGCGAAGGTCCAGTTGCGCCTTCCCAAGGCAATGCCGCGTAGCGCTCTTTCAGCGGCGTTATTGCTGAGGCAGATCCTGCCATCGTCGAGGAATCGGGCAAAGTCGGCCCAGCGCCTGAGCATGTAGTTGATGGGCTTCAGGACCTCGGAGGAGCGCGAGAGGGTTTCTCGCTCGAGCAGCAGCCACGCGTGCATGTCGTCGAGCAGCGGCTTGCTTCGCTCCTGGCGCACGGCACGGCGCTCGTCGGCGCTGCGGCCGTTGATGGCACGCCCTCGATCTCGAACAACGCATCGAGGCGTCTAACCGCCTCCCGCGCGATCGGAGAGACCGGTTTGCCCTTGCTGCCTTCCCTGGCGTTCTCCTCGATGTCGGCCAGCTCGAAGAAGCCCCGCCGCGCATGGGCGAAGCAGAATGCCGGCGTGATCGGCATCGCTTTCCTTTGCGGGTCGACGTCGCCAGCAATTGTGGACCGATGCCATGGAACGGTGCTGGCGGCTGGCTGATCTTCTCGCAATCGCGGCAGGTGAACTTTTCCCGTACCGTCTCGATGACCTTGAACCGGCGCGGGATCTCCTCCAGGGTCTCGGTCACATCCTCGCCCAGCTTCGCAAGGCGCGCCCCACCGCAGCAGGCGCAGATCGTTGGAGCCTCAATAACGACGCGCTCGCGTTCGATATCATCCGGCCAGGGCTTGCGCGCCGGCCGCCTGCGCATGAAGGCGCGCACGCTCTGGACTTTCGCCGCCGCGGCCCGCGCGGCCAGTTCATCCTCGCTCGCCGTGGTGACGAGTTCTTCGAGCTCCAATTCCAGCTGCTCGAGCAGCCGTGAGTTGCGCTCGGAGCGCTGCCCGTACAGTTCGCGCTTGAGCTTGTCGATCCGCAACTCGAGATGCGCGATCAGCGCCGCGTTATCCGACAGCTCAGCTCTCGCGCTGGCAGCCATCGCCTCGGCTCGCAGCCGCGCCTCACGCTCAGCCTGCAACGCTGCCAGGGCGCTTGCAAGGTCCGATGGAAGATCGTCCGGCCTCGATATCATGAGGTCATTGAGTCAGATCAAGCCGCAGATTCCAACCACAAAACGCTATCCGACCCGCGTTGGACGCTGAGTTTCTTGTGGGTTGCGCCAATCGATCCCGGACAGCAAATAGCTCAACTGCGCCGGCGAGATCGTTACTGTTTCACCGGCAATCGATGGCCAAATGAACCTTCCTCTCTCGAGCCTTTTGGTAAACAGGCATGCTCCCTGGCCATCGTGCCAGATCATCTTCACAAGATCGCTGCGGCGACCACGGAAGACGAACAGATGACCGTTGAGCGGATCTTTGTGCAGCACCTCCTGCACTTGGAGTGCCAACGAGGGAAAGCCTCTGCGCATATCGGTGTAGCCTGTCGCGAGCCACACTCGCGCGCCTGTCGGAACCGGGATCATCGGCGCACCAGGGCATCGACAACGCGACGCAGCGCGTCTCCATCAACGTCGCCATCGACCCGGATGCGGTGTCCGCTACCCAGATCAATCTCGATGATGCCCTGGCTCCTCCGCCGACGCGCCGGCGCCGTCGTCAACGGCGCCTCGGTCAGATCCCGCGGCGGCACAGACGGTCCAATCTCGACCGGCACGAACGGAGCTATACTCGTCTCACTGTACTTGCAAATCTCTTTGCGCCACCTGAACAGCTGACTCACATGAAGGCCGGCCATGCGAGCCACCTCGGAAACAGTGGCTCCGGGCTCGAGCGATGCTGCAACTAGCCGTTCCTTCTCATCTCGCGACCACCGGCGTCGCCGCTCGACCGATGTGATCACCTCTGCCCGCGAAATCGTCATAGCGCTTCTCCTAGGATTCCCCCTAGGACCTGCCGCGCTCGCCTTCGTCAAACAAGACGGTCCTCAATGGAGGGATACTCTGCATTCAGCGATTACTCGCACTCTTTTCCTGACTTGTTGAACGTAAACGTGTTCTTTGAAGGCGACGGAATAGAGAAGACGATTCAAAGCATGTCGGACGACGATATAACAAAACTCAATCTAACATCTGATTGGAAGCAGCGGAAAAAGGAGTACTACACGAAGATCAACAACGAACTGCAGGAGCTAGGAATACCGTTCAAGTTCCGTGATGCCCCAGGGCAAACATCGGCAACCGGGCAGTTAAGATTTCGAACCCAACCCAGACAGCGGCAATGTGTTTCGCTAGCCAAATGAGCAGATGCTCAGTCGTGAGCACCGTCATATCGTGGTCGGATCGAAATCGCGAGGTGTCCATTCCTCGCCGGGTTCTAGGTCAGCTAGTTCAATTACATGACCCGTCCCTTTAACCGGCCACCCTCCCATCTTGGCTGCCCCGTCGTAGGTGGCCATGCGCCGGGAGATAACCACTTCATCTGTAGCGATGTTGTAGAGCTTTACTTTGTAAACGGTCGTCCTGGCCATCTCTATTTCAATTTCCTCTTGATCTGCGTCGTGGGCGTATCCCCGCACATGAATCACCGCTAAGTTGCCCCGCCAGGGCAGCGGCGCAAGCTTGTCGAGGATGTACTGCGGGGCTCCTTCTTTGATTTCTACGCCGTATGCGTAAACCAGCCCATCGTCGTTGGCGATCTCGTTTATCGTATACTCGATTTGATTCAATTCATCGAGCGTGAGGTCAAGTGCCGCGGCAATCGCCTCGGCTTCCTCGGCGTCGCACTCATCTTTAAGCTGTCTGCTGCTCATTGTACACAACTCATCATCCCGACTGCCATTCCTAAAGATCAACTTCGTCTGCATCGGCTATCAGCATATTGCTCCAACGCCTTTTGCATAATGAGTGAGCGGTGAGATTCGATCGAGTATCCTGGGCGGCGCTCGCGACTGAGGCGTTTGGCAAGGCTCCATATTCTCAGCGAGCGCGGATCAGTTCACGTCTCGAAGGTAATTCAGCATACTGTTGCACGCATTCTCGGCCTCAGCGAAGCTTTGGAGCGGCCAGCCGAGAATCCTGATCGAGCCACGGCTCTGGTCAAGCGGACGCCACGAGGCGACGTAGCCCGACCTTCCGCGGAAGCCACGACCAGTCGGGCTCTGGAAGCTGATCACGAACGAATAGCCGTCGCTGTTCGCACTCCATATTTCCATGTCTTCGGCAGCGCGATGGAATTGCAGGAGCATCAGGCTCCGTTCGCCTAGTCAACCCGAGAACGAAATGCTTCGGTCGAACGTCGTAACGGGTCAATACACGGCAGCTCTCGCCGGCAAATTGCGTTCCCTCGTCAAGCCATGGCATGCATCTGGAATCACCAGCGCTCGGCTTGTCCGTCCAGCCACCCGCCTCGATCCCGCGCTTGAAAACTACAGATGTGAAGGTGTTTAGCGACGCGGAAACGCATTCCTTGGCATCGATTTGTCCTATGTTTGTCGCTTCGATCAACTGCCTAAGCAGGTAGTTGACTGTGACACGAGATGCGCTTGATGACCAGCGAGTTCTGGCAAATGGTCCGACACCCCAGTTTGGGAGTTTAAATCACAGGCGTTCGTCAAAATGCAACGCCCCCCCCCGACCGCCGACCCTCTGGTTGGGTGTGACCTTGCCCCCAGATTTTATCCAGTTCTGAGTTCGCTCAAGCCATTGGATTTGCCCAGTTGGGCGGTGGTAGCGACGGGAGCTGGCGCGGAGCCATCGGCATAGCGCAGCGCCAGATCCCGGCGCACAATCTCCAGCGTCCCCACTCGTCGCTGAAATACCTGACCCCCGCGGCCTACGCCGCCCACCTCACCGCAACGGACGATCGGCTGCGCAACCCCGACCAGCTCCGCCGATCGTCCGTTGCTCCATCCGCGCCACTTGGCGTACAAAACCCCGAGACTCTAACTGCCGCTGGATGAAAATGCAGTGGCAGGTCACGATCGTTCCGTCTTCTTCCTGACGTGCAGTTGATACTCTCGCGTAGATGGCAACTGGCGTTGTGACATTTGTCGATTGCGGTACGTTCATAGTTCCATACATATACATAAAGTCTAACTCTTGGGACTTGTACCTGTCGAATCGGGTTCCGCGGCCAAGTTGCGATCAAATTGTACGAAGGGCCGGACCCGTTACGACATGCTCAAAGAGAACATCAAATGCGGCGTCGAGACACCGTCGATGTTCGGGCCCCAATTGCTCCAGCGTGCAGTAACGAATTTCCATTCGGCCATCGTGCGCCGTTGGTAATCCCGCGAACAGGGAGTAAAAGTTGAGCAGGTGGCACCGATTAGACGCTCATCGCGCCTCTCGAACTGCGCAGGGGCGCGGCGTCGGCTGGCGGATAGGACCAGCGGTGCAACTCGAACCACATCCGCGTTGGGAGTCGACGAGGACAGTAGAACTTTGAATGGTGAAGGTGCCAAGTGGGCACAAGACTTGTGGCGCGAGCTACAAACCGAAGACGGCCAGCACATCTTGCAAAATACTTCAACCTCACTCCTGCCGATGTCTACTTCGGCAGGGCTGAGGCGATCACTCGCCGAACGAAGACTCATCAAACGCAACACCATCGCAAACCGCCGCTTGCAGCATCAAGTGCAAGCAGCTTAATTCTAACCCCTGATCAGCCAGAGCCTCTCCTTCTCGAAAAGCTGATCAGTTTCAAATTATCTGACGACGGACAATCCTAGTCCTCAGCGAGAACGCGAGCAGCCGCCTCCAGGACGAGCCCACAATCCCGGATCGCAACACCAGTACGCTCCGCGTGGATTTCCGCCACACCGGCCACTCCTAATTCCTTCAGTGATCATCGCGACGCGACGCTCATATTCCTGCTGCTGGCGTTGTTGTTCAGCGCGCCGCATTTGCTCTTCAAGGTGGCGTCGCTGTTCGACTTTCCGCCGTTCTTCGTCCTGCTACTGTTCCCTCTGTCGACGGACAATTTCAATACGACGCTGTTCTTCCAGTCTGGCTTCAACATTCGTCGAACGATTATCCCACAGATACCACACGACTATTCCTATCAGGGCGAGCACTGCGAAACCAACTCTTCTCCAGAAGAGATTTTGAGTACGTGTGTGCTCATCGATGGTCTTTGTTTGTGGCTCATTTTCTCTCGCGGAGTACCTCGCTTCGTCTCGGGTCTGCATCTGGGAGTTCTCGCGAACGAACCAACGTGCAAGCTGACGGGCACTCTCAAGTGCCTTTCGCGCATCTTTACGCGTAGGTGTTTTGTTTTCGTCGTCGTGCGCTCCCTTGTTGCCCAGCTTGTTGACGGCGTAGAAATGCTCGATGGTTTCCCGGGGAAGAATTGATTTGAGTTCTCCCAACAAATCCGAGGTCGACTTGAGTTCATCGCCAAAATCATCATCCACGGTTAAGCTGATGTCGTATCTCTCGGCAGTCAACCTGGTCAGACGCTCGCCGATTGTTGATGGCCTGGAATGATTGTCTTTCCGCGGTGAGAAAGCGTTCGCGCAGGGTTGCACAATATTGTCTGCCAACTGCACGAGCGGGCGGTATGACCCCGACACATTTCGCTATCGTCAAAACTTGTCGTCAAAACTTCTATTAGGGCGCTACTCATTCGCCGAACGTGAGGAGGTCGCCACATCGAGTGGACGCCAAGGACCATGTTTCGCTCGACGGATGAGCGGGGATTCCCTCCGGTCGTCATCGATTTCCAAAAAACCGAGTTGGTATTGGCAGCAGATTCCCATCGGTAACTTTCTGGGTCGCCCAACCGTGGCTTCGGCGTAAAAGTTCCCGTTCGGTAACCTTTTTGCCTCTTTATGTCGGAACTGCGTAGAAAATCCCGCTCGGTAACTTTTCGCTGGACATTCTCCGTTCCAGCTCATAAAGTTCCCCATCGGTAACTTTGTGACGAGGGGAGCTATGAACACGCCTCCAAAGGGTACTCCCCCCTCATGGCGAAAGGACGCTCCTGGCGAGACCGGTGTCGCGCGCCAAGCCGCCGAGTTCGCTGCAGCATTCGGTCGCCTCATCCAGGAAGAACGCAAACGCCAGGGCCTCCGGCAGGACGAGCTGGCCATGGTGAGTGGGACAGGAAAGCGCTTCATCGTCGACCTCGAGGCCGGAAAAAGCACCTGTCAGCTCGGGCGCAGCCTGCACGTGGCAAACGTGCTCGGGCTGCGCATCGAGGATGTTCTCAAGGACGCCCAAGCCCGCCGCGCGAACACTTCCGAGACACCGGACATTCCCGAGAGCGACGAGGAGGAGCCTGATGGACCGTCTTCCGGTCTACTTTGAGACGCGAGAGGTCGGCTGGATCACGACCGCTGACGAAGCGTCAGGCTTCACCTATGCCGAATCCTGGCGCGGGCTGACCGGCGCCTTCCCTGTGTCGCTCACCATGCCGCTCTCGCGGGCGTCCCACGATGCCTCGGCAATTCTGCCATGGGCGGCAAATCTGCTGCCGGAAAACGCAACTCTCGGGATCGTAGGTCATATGCTCGGCAAGTCGCCGGCCGATGTCATCGGTCTTCTTGCCGAGATGGGCCGCGACACCGCCGGCGCGCTCTCCGTCGGACAGCCTGGCACCGGGCTGATCGCCGGAAAATGGCGAGAGATCCCCGACAAGGCCGCGCTCGAGCGCATCCTCAATGAGCTACCCCACAAGCCCTTCCTCGTCGGCGAAGATGGCGTGTCGATGTCGCTTGCCGGTGTGCAGACGAAGCTCGCCGTCGCTCTGAATGGCGACACCCTGTACATACCGATCGACGGCGCGCCATCGACCCACATCATCAAGCCCGATGGCGAGCACTTACCTGGCGCCGTCCAGAACGAGGCATTCTGCCTGACGCTCGCGCGCATGATCGGAATCCCGACGCCGAAGGTGACGACCGGAACGGCAGGCGAACGTAGCTACCTGCTGGTTGAGCGCTATGACCGCCGTCATGACGGCAAGAGGTGGCGGCGGCTGCATCAGGAGGACTTCTGCCAAGCCCTCGGCCGACCGCCAGCTGCCAAGTACCAGAACAACGATAGAGGCCTAAAAGGACCATCATTGGCCGACATGGTCGGCGTGACCCAGCGCCACATGACAGCACATGAGACCGCCCGCTTCGTCGACCTTGCCATCTTCAATCCAATGGTGTGGAACACGGATTCCCACGCCAAAAATTACTCGCTGATGCTATCGGCGCGCGGCGCCGCCATGGCGCCAAGCTACGACATCGTCTGTGCGGCGCCATATCCGAAGATCACACGCAACATGGCGCAGAAGATCGGCGGGCAGAAGCAGGCTGATCAGCTTGGACGCAACCACTGGGAGCGCTTCGCCATCGACTGCAAGCTCTCTCCAACACAGACGATCCGCCGCGTCTCCGAGATTGCTCAGGCCGTGACACACCATGCAATGGTGGCCAAGGCCGAGGTCGAAGCCATGCCTGCCCGCGGCGATCCCGTCCTGGACACTGTCGTGGAGGCGGTGATTTCGCGCGCGCGCGGCTACCTAGAGCGCCTGAAGCAAACGGAGCCAGCGCCGAAAGGCGCAGCAGCCCTATGGCCCTAGCATTACAGTTGCTATTTTCGGTGAGTTCTGAATCCACGGGTGGGACCATGTTCGGAATCTGATGATTGGCGGCACGTCGGTTGAAGATACGCTGACGCTGTGAGCTTCCTCGTTGCGAGATGCCAAGCAACGCATCCGTCCGCTGTTTACGCAGGAGCGGGTGGCGGCCTCGGCGTGGCGGTTTCTCGACGTACTGTTGGGTAACGAGCCGCGCAAGACGGGTTGGATGCGGGCTGAAGCGGCCGGCGATCCAGGCCCGTGGCGCCAGCAGGCGATCCTGGGTCGGGGGCAGTGGGATGCCGACGCGTTGCGCGACATTGTACGTGAGTACGCGCTGGAAACGCTTGCCGATGAGGACGCGGTTCTGGTTATCGATGAGACCGGGTTTTTAAAACAGGACAAGGTATCGTGCGACGTCGCACGCCAGTACACTGGCTCGGCGGGCAAGATCACCAATTGCCAGATCGGAGTGTTCGCCTCCAATGTGTCGCGGCATGGCCATGCCTTTATCGATCGCACGCTCTACCTGCCGGAGGAATGGACGGACGCCCCCGCTCGCCTGAAGGCACCGCATGTACCGAGCAATGTGGACTTTGCGACCAAGCCCAAGATCGCGCGTCGAATGATCGCTCGTGCGATCGCCGCAAAGGCGCCGTTCTCGTTCGTCGCGGCGGACAGCCTGTATGGCACGGGCGAGATCGAAATCCTGCTGCGCGAGGCGGGCAAAGGCTATGTTCTAGGTGTTGCTTCCAATCATGTGTTCCGTTCCTGGGGCAAGCCGCAGCCTGCCGCCGGCACCGCCTCCGCGATCGCGCAGAGCCTTCCCAAGAAGGCCTGGCGCCGCCTGTCATCCGGCGGAGGGACCAAAGGTCCGGCTGGCACGACTGGCCTATCTCGAGTTGGGCCGATCTCGACGTCAGTTGACCTGCCACTGCATTTTCATCCAGCGGCAGTTAGAGTCTCGGGGTTTTGTACGCCAAGTGGCGCGGATGGAGCAACGGACGATCGGCGGAGCTGGTCGGGGTTGCGCAGCCGATCGTCCGTTGCGGTGAGGTGGGCGGCGTAGGCCGCGGGGGTCAGGTATTTCAGCGACGAGTGGGGACGCTGGAGATTGTACACCACCTCGCGCCGCGCGCCCATACTGATCTTTCCCGCCATAGACGCCACCGAACCAATTCGATGGCACCGACCCAATCATCGGCGAGAAGTTGTCCAGTAACATTCTGGGTGAGGCAATGCGCCGTCGCGAACTTCAAAGACGGCTCCGCCAAGACGACGAGGGCATTGTATCTTTCGCAATCCCTCGCCCTGGCCGGCTTTCGGGTCCTCGCGATTGACCTCGATCCGCAAGCTTCGTTGTCAGCAATGTTGGGTATCAACCCGAGTTCGACATCGCGGCGAACGAAACTCTCTACGGCGCCATTCGATACGACGAACACCGGCGGCCAATGCGGAAAGTTGTCCAACCGACTTATTTTGACGGGTTAGTGCTCGTTCTGGAATGCTGTAATCGGAAGTCTTGCGGCCGTAGGCGTCAGCGTGGAACGCGAAGTTGTCGGCGCCTGCATCGACCAGCAGACCGCCTTCGACACCGCGGTCGACTGAGCTGAACGCTGTGCGCGTCTCGACCGTAGTGCAAGATGCTTCCGGCATGGCAAGAGGTGTGGGCTTGCCGTAGCTTTGGAACGGCAGTGTCGCACAAATCGGCAGTGCGTCGGGGATTCGGTTGTTGGTCGCGCTCACGACTCCACCGATCGAGGTCGACCCGTAGCGCAACGCGGCGGGCCCCCGTACCACTTCGATCTGGTTGATCGCGAAGGGGTCGATCGGGACGAAGTGATCTTCACCAAGGTCCGACGCTCCGCCGCCGTTGATGCCATTCTCGGTGACGCCGACACGGTTGACGTCAAGGCCCCGGATGATCGGTCGGCTAGAGGCGCCCGGCGCGAAGCTCGAGCCGGTGATGCCGGGTCTGGAGAATAGGAGATCACCCAGCTGACCGCCGCCTCCGATGCGGATTTCCTCGTTCGGCAGTACCGTGACTGTTGCAAACTGGTTGGCCACGATTGGCAGCACGCCTTGCTGAGTCACCACAGGGGAAGGCGTAGACGCGACGTCCGGACCTCGACTGCGATTGTGTGCGGCTCCGCGCGCGTTTCTTGATGTAGTGCGTGTGGGAGAAGACTGCCGCCGCACGATGGGGCTGGGCGCGGTTACGGTGACCGCTGGTAGTTCCGTCCGCGGCTTGTCCTGCGCCATCGCTTGTGTGCTCGAGATGCCGAGCAGAAGCCAGCTAGCGCCAGTCACATGCGGTGTGAGAAGTACACGAAGTCGGCTCGTTTCCAAACAGGGGACAAGGGGCCACCCGCCGTCGCGATGCGACGGAGTTTGAGTTCGACTGTTGCCGGGGATCGTCCGCGGGCGAATGCATGACGAGCCGAGCGTTAATCAACCGTTGGAAATCAGAAGGCGGGTGGCGCGCGCGGCTGAAACGTGGTGCACGCCAATCTCAAACCGACGAGACAGACATGGCCCAGCGCCTTGACGAGACAGTGGTCCGGTGGGGCTGAACCAAACAGCTACAGCACGAAACATGCGAGCCAAGTGCCGCACTTAGTGCTCGACCAAAACCACTTCATCTAGAAACGCGCCCCGCCTCACCGCGGAACAAAATGTTCCAGCGATGTAACCCGGTTCGTGTCAAGGTGCGATAGGCAGGAATCGCATCTCGAAAAAAACAGCGCGAAATCGATTGACTACATCGCAAACTTGCAATTACATGCCTGAAATCGATCATTATAAATCGCACAGCGATAAATGGCAGAACAAGCTTACGATCCACTAGTCGATGATTATCCAGCCCCAAGCGTGCTGGATCCAGAAACCTATTGGGCGTCCGTCGCGGGCCCACCACCCCAAGACGACGGAGCCATTCAAGAAGGTGTGGAAGTCGACGTCGCGGTAATAGGAGGCGGCTATGCCGGGCTGAGCGCAGCCCTGTCACTTGCGCGCGACTACGGCATTAGAGCGATCGTCCTTGAAGCCCGTTCAGTCGCTTGGGGCTGCAGTGGGCGCAACGGTAGCTTCGCGCGCATTTCGGGCGGACGCATGCCTATTGCGAAGTTGATCAAAGTCTACGGAGAAGAAGTCGGCAAGGCCTACTTCAACGAGATGCTTCAAGCACTGAATGGGGTACGAGCGATAATCCGTGAAGGCGAAATTGATTGCGACGTGCAGCCTGACGGCGTCTACAAGGTCGCGGCGTTTAACGCTCACGTTGAGGCGCTAAAGCGCGAAACGGAACTCTACAACGATCTCGTTGGATATCCAGCTCGTTTTGTGCCCAAACAGGGTTTAGCCGGAATTCATCATGGCGCGGAAGCGCATGGCGCCATGTACTTCCCTGACGGCTTCTCAATGAACCCGCTTAAGCTGGCGCGCGGCATTTGCCGACTCGCTCGTCGTTATGGTGCACGCGTTCACCCAAACTCCCCGGTGATTGGTTGGCAGCGCTACGGTGGAGTGCACCATCTGAGGACGCCAAGCGGTCTAGTCAAGGCACGCAAAGTCATCGTTGCAACCAACGGCTATACATCCTCGCGCCTTAATCCGTCGCTCGCTGCCCGCATTCTTCCCGTGCATTCGCAGATTATCGTTTCGGCGCCGATGGACGAAAAGCAGATTGCGGGAAGTTTACCTTCAGGCAACTGCATGTTCGATACCCGCGGACTCCTATTTTACTATCGACGCTTGCCCGACGGACGAATGATGTTTGGTGGGCGAAGCGCGATCACGGGCAAGGATGCCGAAAACCCAAGACACAAGGCCTACATGATTGATGCGATGCGGCGAAAGTTTCCGGCATTGTCGCAGGCAACCGTAGATTACTGGTGGGGTGGATGGGTTGCTGTGTCGATGAATTCGCTGCCGTTCGTTTACGCCGTTCCCGGCCAAGACCAGGTATTCTGCGGTGGCGGCTATGCTGGAAGTGGCGTGTCATTCTCCGTTCATGTCGGCAGTAAGCTCGCCATGATGGCCGCTGGTCGGACATTTGCGACTGGGGCGTCATTTCTAACACGTGAGCCGCGCAAATATCCATTCCCAGCCTTCATGAGATTGGGCCAGCGCATCGCCTATCGAGTGATGCAACGAAAAGACACGCGCGAGTCCTCAAAGAGAGCCTGTCATTGTTCAACATCAAATGAAGCGAGGTAATGAGTATGCCTAAGATTGCTGCGATTCTCTGGCTCGGCGCGTCACTCGTTCTCAACGGTACGGCATGGGCTGCGGAAAAGATAAAGGTTGGCGTCACGACCACGGGCATACCGTTTACATTTGTCGACCCCGAGAACCATGAAATCAAGGGTGCCATGGTCGACCTTGCAAAGGCGATCGCGGCCGACAACGGATGGGAAGTGTCGTTCGAAATCGTAGCATTTTCCGCGCTGATTCCGAGCCTCAATACCGGCAAGATAGATCTGATCTCCGCCGGCATGTTGGTCACCGACCAACGCAAGGAGGCTGTCAGCTTCGCCGATCCCGTCTTCGCCTATGGCGAGGCTATGTTTGTCGCGGCTGACGATAGGAAAAACTATACGCTGGAAGCGCTGAAGGCTCAGCCTGTAGGAGCCCAGATAGGCAGTGCTTTCGTAGAGCCACTGAAGGGACTCGGTCTGTTCAGCGACGTCAAGCTTTACGATGGCATAGCCGACATCATGCGCGAAGTTAAGCTTGGTCGTGTCAAGGCAGGCTTTGGCGACCAGCCGATCGTTGCCTATCAGATTGTCCATAACCCGGCGCTCGGTGTGCGCCTTGTAGAAGGCTACAAGCCGCTGAAGAGTAGCGACGTTGCTCCAGCCGTTGCGAAACAGAATGTCGACTTGTTGCGGAGGGTCAACGCATCGATCGGTAAGTTGAAGGCAAGCGGCGAACTGGCGCGCATCTTCGCAAAATACAACCTCTAAGTCCGCGGTGTCGAGGCGTCAGCGTCCTTTTCACTGCTTCGGCGAGGGACGTGTATCCACAATGGAGGGTGCTTCAAGTGAATACCTTTCTCTCCCGGTTTGCCGACTACTTGCCCTTCCTGATAAAGGGCTTATGGCTAACGATTGCTGTAACGTTAGCAGCTCTAGCGCTCTCTACTCTGCTGGGGCTGCTTTGGGCGCTGCTTCGTACTTCTGGCGTACGCTACCTCTCCGGCCCCACGCGAATCTTTGTTGAATTGATGCGCGGCGTCCCAATCTTGGTCGTCTTGTTCTATCTCTATTTTGTCATGCCTGATCTCGGAGTTGATCTCACAGCGTTTCAAGCAGGTGTCTTGGGACTTTCGCTCACGTACTCCTGCTATATCGGCGAGACGTTTCGTGCCGGTATCGAGGCGATCGACCGCGGACAAACCGAGGCGGCCAAATCGATTGGCATGAAGCATAGCTTAATGATGCGGCGGGTAGTGCTCCCACAAGCGGCGCGTGTTGTAATGCCGCCCTATGCCAACAACATGGTCATGCTGCTAAAGGACTCCTCCCAGGTGTCTGTGATCTCGGTAACCGAACTGACGATGCAGGGAAAAATGCTTGCGTCGTCGAATTTCGACAATCTTACTGTCTTCAGCCTGGTGGCAATTCTCTACCTATGTCTTGTGGTTCCTCTTAATCTGACAATGCGGCGTGTCGAGCAAAAACTGAGGCTGGCCTGATGATCCGCTTTCAAGCAGTTCACAAGTCCTACGGAACTGCGCAAGTGCTGCGAGGTGTCGACGTAGACATTGCGAAGGGTAAGGTGGTTTGTCTCATCGGACCTTCAGGGTCTGGCAAATCAACTATGTTGCGCTGTATCAATGGGCTTGAGAGCTATCAGTCTGGCAGCATCTTTATCAATAATATGGAAGTTGATGCCCGATCGTCTAAGATTCATGAGGTTCGTGCTCGCGTTTCAATGGTGTTTCAGCGCTTCAATCTTTTCCCACACAGAACGGCGCTTGAGAACGTCATGGAGGGACCGCTTTACGTGCTCAAGCAAGGCAGAAAGGAAGTCATCGACCGCGCCGAGGAGCTACTCGTGCGTGTCGGACTCGCGAGCAAACTCGAATCATATCCAGCATCGCTGTCAGGTGGCCAGCAGCAGCGTGTGGCGATCGCACGGGCCCTGGCGATGCAGCCCGACGCCATTTTGTTTGACGAGCCGACCTCCGCCCTCGACCCCGAAATGGTTGGCGAGGTTCTGCAGGTCATGCGCAGTTTGGCGGAAGGGCATATGACCATGCTAGTGGTTACACATGAAATTCACTTCGCACGGGAAGTTGCCGATCAGGTCCTATTCCTCGATCGTGGACAAATATTGGAGCAAGGATCCGCCCAAGACATCTTGCGTGAACCTAGCCACGAGCGCACGAGGGACTTTCTGCGGCGGGTCACACATCCGGTCTGATAGTGACGGCGGAAAGTGACGTGAGTTCAATCGGAACCGAGCAATGACTACAGCGACCAACGAGAAAGAATCGCCATTGTTTATTACTTCGTTCGCGAAGGGATTGATGCTTCTTTCATCCTTTCGTGGCGAGTATTCCAGCCTGAGCCTTGTCGACATGGCCGAAATTACCGGCATGAACAAGAGCACGGTGCAACGTCTGGCGTTCACGCTCGAAACACTAGGCTATTTCGCCAAAGATCCCCAAACTCGTCGGTATCGATTGACACCCAAATCACTCGAAATCGGTACGGGGTATCTCCAGACCAGTGAATTGGTCGAGCGAGCTAACCCTTATCTCCATGAGCTCAATGGGACGACCGGAGAGAGTTGCAATCTCTTGGAGCCGTGCGAAACGGACATGATCTATGTGTCTCGATTTGCCGGACATAAGCAAATCTCGGTGCCGATCGCGCTAGGCCAACGTCTGCCGATGTATTGCTCCTCGGCAGGACGGGCGTTTCTTGCCGCGCTGTCCCCTCCAGCCAGCGATGCAATCCTTGCGCAATCGAAATTACAAGCGTTCACACATAAAACAGAAA
The DNA here is from genome assembly GCF_024585265.1 of Bradyrhizobium sp. WBAH42. Lineage (NCBI taxonomy): Bacteria > Pseudomonadati > Pseudomonadota > Alphaproteobacteria > Hyphomicrobiales > Nitrobacteraceae > Bradyrhizobium > Bradyrhizobium sp. WBAH42. The sequence goes on along the minus strand of NZ_CP036533.1, from coordinate 8,211,300 downwards.
TCGATCCACAAGCTCTCCGCGCCGTCATCCAGGAAGCGCGTGCAGCGGGCTACGCAACCTCGAACGAGCAATACTACATCGGAGATATCGCCGTGGCGGCCCCGATCGTTAACGCTCAGGGCGATCCGCTAGCCGCGGTCAATGTCGCCGTTCCATTCAGTCGCTGGACCCTCGATTCCGTGATTGAGCAACTGGCGCCGCAAGTCGTCAATACTGCTCGGGCGATTTCGAACGCTGCGCGATCGTTACATCCGCTCACTGACCAGTATTGTTAAACAACACAAAGAGTGTAAACCTTGAATATTCAACGCTACGACGCCAATGGCAAACGTCTCTCTCACGTCCTCGTTTACAACGGAATTGCCTTCATCACCGGGCAGACCGCCGTCGACCGCAAGAAGGACGTAGTCGGCCAAACGACTGAAGTGCTGAACAGGATCGACAATCTGTTGGCAAAGGCCGGCAGCGACAAGTCTCGTATCCTGTTTGCGCAGATCTGGTTGAAGAATGTCGTGAAGGACTTTGGCGCACTGAATAGTGTGTGGGAAGGGTGGATTCCTTCGAACGCGTTGCCAGCGCGTGCCACGGTCGAAGCTAATCTCGCAGCCGAGGACATCCTGGTCGAGATCGCCCTTCAGGCCGCAGTTAACTAGTATTTTGAGAAAGCCTGAACAGTCTACGATCACGACTGCATCACAAATTGTCAGTCTAGGGTGAAGCTGGGAACGTCCATCTTGCTCGATGGCAAGTTTCGAGTTTTGCGCGGAGCGATCATCCCGTACGAAGCTGTTGAGCACAGGGCAATTACGTGGACAGCATTAAGGCGTGGAGGCTCGTGCTGGGATCTGTCGAACGTAATCGACGTGACGCAAAAGTTGCGGGAATCGGAAGCAACTATCTAGTGGTCAAGCCCGCGTCGCCCGGAGGGCCGACTGGAGTGGGCTATGGCCGATGACCTTGCCCCCGGGGCTTAATCCAGTTTGAAGTTCGTTCTGGCCCACGACGAGGACCAGAGCATGAAGCGTAGCCGCTTTACGGAAGAGCAGATTATCGGGATCTTGAAGGAGCACGAGGTCGGACCAATGGCCAGGTCGAACGAATGAACCGCACGATCAAGGAAGCGACCGTCCAACGCTATTACTACGATCGACACGATCAGCTCGAAGCTCACCTTGCCGACTTCATCAATGCCTACAACTATGCTCGGCGGCTGAAGACCCTGAATGGCCTCACACCCTACGAATACATTTGCAAATGCTGGACTTCCCAGCCAGAACGATTCAAACTCAACCCGCTCCAGCAAATGCCGGGACTAAACACCTAGTGGATGCGAGCTTAGGGACGCGCGGCTCGGCGACAGATTCCGTAAACTGCTCACGCAGATTGGAAGCGCCATGGGACAAGGCATTCCGCTCGCCTGCCACGATTAGGCGAATACCAAGGCAGCCTACCGCTTCCTCTCTAATGACCGGTCAGCGAAGCGGACATTCTGGCCGGCCATTTCCAATTGACAAGTGATCGCGCCGCAGCCACTGAAGGCGCACGCCCGACGAGGTTTACTTCGGCACGCAAGCTATGGTGATGGCGGCATGACTGTCGCCGACGATATTGTCGTCGCTCTGGTCGGGCTACGCCCGACGCAACAACAATATCGTAAAGCCCCGCGTTCATCATAACCCGGCAGGAATCCACTTAAATTCAACGGGCGCTGTCCAAACCAACGGGGCCAGCTCTAGGTAAGCCGGCGGGTTCTCGTCCAAAGTTTCGCCATCCAGGCCGCTGCAGCACTTTTCCGTGACGTCGGCCGCAGCCTTTGAAGAAAGAGCCGAGAAGTCCCTTAGACTCGCTTGCATACGACTGCGGGGTCTTGTCGTGATGGTACTGTCCAGAATTTTTCGCACTTTTGATCAGGCGACGGCTCCGGTTTCAGAGAGTTGTGGCTGATAGAGCGGTCGCATGTTCATGTAGCATTTGGTCGACCACGCCGTTCCGGCAATGTGCGGCAGCCGGGCCGCCGCCAAGTTGAGACAGGATTGACCATCGGGGAAGGCGCCGACGACATGGGTTCGTCGCCGGATCTCCTTCATGATGCGCTCGAGCGGATTGTTCGTTCGACTCTTCCGCCAATGAATGTCCGGAAAGGCGCAGTAGGTGAGCGTCTCGTGAACCGCCTGCTCGACGAGATCAGCAGCTGGCCATACGGCTGGCCCGCAGATCCGCGATGACGGTCCTGGCTTTCTCGTCGGCCGCGGCGCGGCTCTCCTGGGCATGAATGGCCTTGAGCATGTGGCTCACCTCTCGGATACGGGTCGACGGCACGTGGCTGAAGACATTGCGATAAAAATGCATTATGCAGCGTTGATAGCGCGGCTCCGGCAGATAATCCGCAACGCTTTCGACAAGACCTCGGCACGCATTGCAAACCACCAGCTGCACGCCCTTGAGACCGCGATCGACGAGATGCCGCAGAAACGATGACCAGCCGGATTTGTCCTCCTTGGCGCCTTCACAGATGCCGAGGATCTCCCGGAACCCCTCGGCATTGATCGCCGAGGTCACCAGCAGCGACACGTTGCGAACCTCACCAGCTCAGCTGCGCTTCATCACGATGCCACCGAGGTAGAGATACGGATGCTCGCCTTCGATCCTGCGATTCCGCCACGCCTCGACCTTGGCATAGATCTTCTTGTTCAGGTTCGACACTGTGCTCAGGCTGACTCGGGTGCCCACAGCGCCTCGGTGATGTCTTCGACCCACCGAACCGAAATCCCGGCCAGATACATCTCGATCAGCGCCTCCTCAACCGAGCTCTCCCGCCTCCAGTAGCGCTCGATAATCGCCGTCTCGAAGGTTTGCCGCCGTAGCTTCGGGACCTTCAGATTGACGTCGCCGGCCTTGGTCTGCAGCGTTCGCTCGTAGCTGCCGGCCCGCGTGTCCTGCCGGCCCGGGCTGCGCTCATAACGCCCAGCACCGCACAGCTGGTCTGCTTCGGCCTCCAGCATCGCGTTCAGTGTCTCTTCCACCGTCCCGCGGACCATCTCGCCGAGGTGATCCCGAATCCGGGCCTCATCAATCTGGATCACCTGACCCATGGCATTCCCATCGTTCATTCAAAGCTCCTTCATTCTAGAAGAAGCCGTCAATCCTGAAAGTGCGAAAGAATCTGTACTTTATCGCCGAGATCGGTAATCCGCTTGATGTGTCACTCGCGGTTTGGAGCGTGCACAGTGAAGGGCCCGATCTTCGCACACGGGGGGCCCTGATGGTGATGCCGCGCTTGGCTGCGATCTTCTCCATCTCGACAACGTAAGGATGCATATCGCGCATCTTCTTGATCAGCGCCTGGCGCATGCACGCGCCGACGTAATCCTAGGGCGGTTCATCCAGAGGTCGAAGAACGTGAGATCATCGTCTTCGAGTACCTTGGTTAGGCGAACACGTGATTGTTGTCAGCATGTGAACTCCGCAAACTCGCGGAAGCCGAGGGCGTGATCACTGCCATTGTGCACCACACGGACAAAGCGCCGCTGCCGGGTCACGCGGAAGCTACGCGCTGTTTGCCGAGGTTGATTTTGAGTTGGAGCTGATGACGTTCGACACGGCGCAGAAGAAAAAGCTGGGCATCGAAATCAAACCGAACCATATCGCGATCCTCTCGAACAAGATGCGCATGGCGCTAAGTGCGCATCTGTTCGAGTTAGAGGTAGGCGAGCTAGGGTTGAATAAATGGGGTAACATGGCGACATGAGTTGATCTGTGTGCCAGGCGAGCCCTCTTGAGTCGGTGAGGCGTTCGGTGATGTATTTTCAGACGCGGCCAATGATCCCGTCATGTCATGGCGGCCTGCGACACGTTGGGAGATTACATTGTCGAGCACATCGGTAGGACGGTTGCAGGCGCGCGCGATGCGAAGGCGGTCCCCACATTTCTCTCTGGCGATCTGCGCGAAGCGCTCTCGGAGGGCACTAGACCACTTCGCCCCAGCCTCGGAGCTAAAATGAAGGAATCTGCGCGGCCTAGAGGCGCGGCGCAAACAGCTTGGTCGGGGCGGCAAAGCATCCTGCGCTTCGTATGGCGAGAGACGTATCGGGCTGAGACGCATTGCGAGACGGTGAGGCTGTAGGGCGGTCCAAACAGGCCGCCCTTTTGCTTTGGCGGCTCGCCAGAACGACTGAAAGCCTCCACGCCGGTACATTTGGAGCCGCGCTTGGCGCGGCGGCGATCTGACCTTGTCGGGCGTCGAGGCTTTCAGTCGTTCGGGCGTTCAGGCGTGGAGCCTTCAGGCGGGAGGGGGATAATGTGCTCCGGAGTGCCATCTGGAGAGAATGGAGGGTCATTTGTCCGGGTCACGTCCGGGTGGAAATTCCGAAACGTCCGCGTTACCCCAGTTGAAAAGAGATGAAAAAGGCAAGCCCAGACGGGCCGGGACTTTTGTCCGGGTCATGCCCAAACCCTTGAACGTCCCGCCACAAGCGTTCTACTCTGGGGCGGATAGGATGGCGGATGAGGAGGAAAATTATCTTATCGCCTGTCCGACCTGAAAGTCTGATCGAATGAGGGTGGGGTTACCCCCGCACCGGAGTGTCGCGGTCGGTGCTTTTCACGAGTTCGATGACCGCAAGGCAATCGGCTCTGTTGTGATAGCCCTCGCCAGACTCAGCGATCTTGCGCATATTTCCAGCGAGTAGCGTCCAACGCCACTCATCGCGCGTGTCGCGGTAAATTTGAAAGTACACGGCCTACCTCCTGCGTGGGTGTCCCCGATGCCCGGCAGGGTACTGCTAAAAGCTTGCAGTAGTACCTACCGGGGCTGGTGGGGGGGAGCCTCACGTTAGTGGTCCCCGCCCGGTTCTCTCGGAAAACCTGGGCAGACAGAGCACCGTGGGTTGAGGGGCTGACAGAGCCCGTTGTTCTCCAACGAGACATTTTGGCGAACGGGACTGCGAGCGAGTGTTTCGTAGGGCGAACACCCGTTACTCAAGCCGTCGGTCAAAGGCGGGGCTAGAAGTGCTCCGCGTCTCGTGCGCTGTGGCTTAAAGCTTTATCAGATCAGTGGCTTAGGGACGGGTTCCGGCCGGTGCGCGATTCTCAACGTCGCATCGCCAGTAGATCGGGCCGCATTCCGCGGGGGGTGGGCGTCCTTTTTCGGTGGCTGGCCGAGCCTGTCAACCCCGTCTACACACGAAAGACCTGCCAGCATGATCACCGACGACAAGGCGCCGGCCTTGGAGGACGCTTTGCGCAATCAACCATTGTTCACGACCCGATCGCTAGCCGACGCAGCCGATGCGCTCGCGGGCGCCGCTGGACCGCTGCTCATCCTTGGGCTGCGAAACGCCAAGGCCGCTGAGCACACCGCGACGCGACCGAACGGCTCGCGAACTCTATCGAGACGATTACCGCACTTTTCGCGTCCTGCAACGGACGCGGTGATGCGTGCCTGCGCGATACAGAGAAGGCCCCGCTTGTGGTGCGCAGATGTCGCACGCTTGTCGTGCCAGGAAGCGACGGCTTGCCGGTCGCCCCACGCCTGTTTGTCGGTCATTGTTCGTCATTCATTTAGTGGGCAGGCGCCGTGTAAGGCAGCCCGTCAGCCAATAGCTGTTTCTGGATCTCCTGCGGCATGCGCGCAGCGAGCTGGGCGTTCGCCTCTTTCTCTCACCCCTCACGCGCTGCGGCGCCATCTTGCCCCATCGCTGAGCCCGGATGCTCCGCGTACAGGGCCTTGATCGGGAGTCGCGAGTGATTCTTTCTATATGCGACGTAGGTGTGCCGCCTTGCGCAGTGCGAACAAGGAATGCATTCTTGATCTGCAACGAAGCAGAGCCGTCGCCAGTCAATCGATGCGTGCTCGCGGTAGGTCCGCCGGCGCCCACTTTCGCGCCGCTAGTGGTGAGAATGCCCACGCGAACCGTCGAGGCCGTGAACGACGCTACAAGTCGCCCTGCGTCGTGCGCATGAGCTTGGTCACGCCCGGCCTGGGTCTCGCAACCGGGACACCGATGTCTTTCCCGATGATATCGAGCGCGACCTTACGCGCGGCTGTTGCTGACTTATCGACGGCGCGACGGATAGCGTTCTTAAGGCCGCACGTGGACAACACAGTCGCCCATTGTTCTAGCGTACTTCCGTCCAGATCAACTTTGAGCACACGACATGTGTTGTCCCTCTGTTACAGGTTTACTTCAACGGCCCGCTCGGCACGTCAATGCACGGACCTGGCGACAACTCGGTGAAGTCCACTCAAGGGCCGCCGACAGGGTCACAAGAATCGCGGCCATAGAAAAAACATGGGCGAGCCCGTTGAACCTTCTCCGAATGAGTGGGCACCTGTAGTAGGCTCATCGAGCCCGGAGGTGTCGAATGGAACGTCAACGTCGGTCATTTACCGACTACAAGCGCCAAGCCGTTGAGTTGGCTTTGAGTCGGGTCTGTTGCCAAGGAACTCAGTCTGCATGACTCGGTGCTGCGGCGCTGGGTTGACAAGCTCCGGCAGGAGCCGACATCGGCGGCGTGGCGCCCCACCACGCAGGCGACGCCGATGTCGGCGGACCAGGCTCGGAGATCGCTCGTCTGCGCCCGGAGAACGAACGGCTGCGCATGGAGCGCGACATCTTAACAAAGTCGATCGCGATCTTCGCCGGAACCCGGACATGAGCTTCCGCTTCATCGAAGACCATCGCGACGCCGATCCGGTGCGGCTGATCTGTGCCGTGCTCGAGGTCTCGCCGGCCGGCTATTACGCCTGGCGTGATCGCCCGGTCAGTGAGCGGACCAAATCCAATGCCAGCCTCCTGGCCGCGATCCGGCAAGTCCATCAGAGAGTTGTGGCTGATAGAGCGACGCATGTTCATGTAGCATTTGGTCGACCACGCCGTTCCGGCAATGTGCCGCAGCCGGGCCGCCGCCAAGTTGAGACAGGATTGACCATCGGCGAAGGCGCCCACGACAGCGAGGGTGTTCCGCAAGGTGGCGTGCTGTCACCGCTCTTGTCCAACATCATGCTCCATGAGTTTGATGCGTGGCTGGAGGCGAAATACCTGAGCGACAAGGCTCGCAAGGACCGCTGGGCATGGAACTTCGGCATCAAGCTGGGCCGCCCTATTGCGCTTCGAGAGAACCGGCAATGGAAGCCGGCGGTTGCTTATTGCCGATACGCTGACGACTTTGTCGTCATCGTAAAAGGGACCAAAGCTCAAGCAGAGGAAATCCACCAAGAATGCCGCGCCTTCTGGAAGGCAAGCTGAAATTGACGCGACGCTGAATTTGGAGAAAACCCATATCACCCACGTCATGACGGCTTCGTCTTTCTAGGGCACAGATCATTCGCAAGCGAGGGTCGCACGGGCGCATGTCCGTCGTCACAACGATCCCCAAGGAAAAGGCGAAGGGTTTGTTCGCAGGCTCACTGAAGCCCTTTTCCGGAAATCATAGTGTCAGCACGGTCGACATGATCGCTGGCCTGAACCGTCAACTGGCGGGATGGGCAGCGTTCTACAAGTTCACCGACTTCACCGCGCACGTATTCCGGCGCATCGACCACGTCGTATTCTGGAAAATCGCGCATTCGCGGGGGCACAAATACCGATCTCGCATCAAACCTTTGATGCGGAAATGGTACCGAGCCCCGGAGCCGGGCAAGGCGAAAACCTGGTTCGTGTTTGGTCGGAATGAACGCGGCGGGCCGCACGGAAAAGCACTTCACCGGCTTGTCTCAAGTCCGAAGGCGCAGTTCCGGTGGCGCAATCCGAGGATAATCCATACATCTTCCGAAAAGAAGCCCGCAGCACTGTCACCTCGCATTATGAGGACGTTGCTATGGCCATGGGCCAAGCTTGAACAGAGAGCCGTATGCGCTGAAAGGTGCACGTACGGTTCGGGGAGGAGAAGCGCGCTCGCGCTTTTTACTCCACTCCCGACCGCGGAGGGCTGGCAGTATCTGGCGGCCGTCATGTGATCTGTTCAGCCGAAAGATCGTCGGCTGGGCCATGCAAGACCATATGCAGGTCGAACTCGCGTCCGCGGCGCTGACTATAACCATCCAGCAGCAACGGCCGCAAACTGGATTGATCCACCACTCCGATCGCGGCGTGCAGTATGCCTCACACGCCTATCGCAAGGTCCTCACCGGAGCCGGCATCATGGCATCAATGAGCCGCAAGGCCGATTGCTCCGACAATGCCCCGATGGAGAGGCTTCTTCCATACCTTGAAAACCGAGCTGGTCCATCATCGCGACTACAACACCCGTGCCGAGGCCAGCGCGATATCTTCGCCTTCATCCAGGGCTTCTACAACCGAACCCGCCTCCATTCCGCGATCGGATATGTCGCCTCGATGGAAATGGAGCTAAAAGCCGCTTAACCCGTCCACTTTTTCGGGGGAAGATCACTTTGCCCTGGCCGCGGATGCAGGGCTATCGCATCACGCACGGGTGAAGCCTTTTGAGATGACCGACATTAAGTCACATAGCGTCGCGCGTACCGAAATCAACGTCGTAAGGCTTGGCAGGGGTGTAGAGTGATCTGGGTAGCAAAGCTACAGTTCGCGCCGCGCACTGCCCATCTCGAAACTGATTGTTCCGATGTCCTGGCTCACGCGCTCGCGAAGCTGAGGCGATGCGGGGGCGATGCGATCAACGACCTGCGTCTGACGAGGAGCTGCCTAAAATCGTGTGGCCGTTCCTTGCTTGGGCGTCTTTACGACGGCAGGACATTCCGGCTCGCGCCATCAGGGTCGTGATGAAATGCTGCGGTGAGCCGATGGTTGAGAGGGCGCTCGGTATCCATCGCTTGCGGCAACTGAAACAGAGATATGGGGAGGTCAGCGCAACGTTCGCGTCGGCCTGATCGTTCTGAAGACTGACAGGCTGAGCGGCGTTAAGTCGCTCAGTCGTCTGCTCTGCATAAACACCAATCCTGGTAGGTCACTTAAGGCCGCTCCCTCGCTAAAGTCACTGCCGGGGTTAGCGGCACGTGAAGGGACAGCGCCTTCCTTCCTCCAGCGGAATGCGCCGAGTCATGCGCCGCTAACTTCACCCGCAGTGCGGATGCGGCTGGGGATAGCGCCTTTCAAGACCCGCCGATGTAGGCGCCGAGTCGCATCCGCCTGTTCTGAGCCGACGAGGAAAGCGTATGTTCAAGCGACAAACGACGGCATCAAGGGCTAAGCCATTAAGACATTTGCGCGCGCGGAAACTGATCCCGACAGCGCGGGACCTTGCTGAAGCGTTCAATTTCGCAACGCGCGTATTCTACAAAAGAGTGCCGGCAACGGGCGTGTGGTTCGAGATAAGAGATCGTATGGTCAGAACAGCCGAAGGGCAGTTCTATCTTATCGAAGATCATCCCATTAAGCTTGGCGGCCATGAAGTCGCACGGCCTTACAGTCTAGCGAGCGTCTTTGCGTGGCTGCAGGATTCCCCACAACAGATTGAGCGCACTGTCGTCAAAGGCGGCTAAGCTTTGAACAGCCCACGCGACCTTTTTTTCGTTTCGTGGATGCCGCGCAGGTCTCGTCGGCCTTTCGTCAGCCAGCGCGGATACGGAGCCCTTGGGTTAGCGACACGCGCCAGGGACAGCGCAATGGCACCAGAGACCTCGAGCACGGCACAGATCAGCCGCACCGGATCGGCGTCGCGATGGTCTTCGATGAAGCGGAAGCTCATGTCCGGTTCCGGCGAAGATCGCGATCGACTTTTTTAAGATGTCGCGCTCCATGCGCAGCCGTTCGTTCTCCTGGCGCGGAGGGCTGGCTATACTTGGCGGCCGTCATGTGATCTGTTCAGCCGAAAGATCGTCGGCTGGGCCATGCAAGACGATATGCAGGTCGAACTCGCATCCGCGGCACTGACTATGACCATCCAGCAGCAACGGCCGCAGACCGGATTGATCCACCACTCCGATCGCGGCGTGCAATATGCCTCACAGCCTATCGCAAGGTCCTCACCGGAGCCGGCATCATGGCATCAATGAGCCGCAAGGCCGATCGCTACGACAATGCCCCGATGGAGAGGCTTCTTCCATACCTTGAAAACCGAGCTGGTCCATCATCGCGACTACAACACCCGTGCCGAGGTCCAGCGCGATATCTTTGCCTTCATCGAGGCCTTCTACAACCGAACCCGCCTCCATTCCGCGATCGGATATGTCGCGCCGATGGAAATGGAGCTAAAAGCCGCTTAACCCGTTCACTTTTTCGGGGGAAGATCAGTCTCCCATTTCGGCAAGCTGTCGGACCAGCTTAGAGAGTGTCTGAAGACGTGGGGCCGACCGATTCTGGTAGTTGTGCCGCAGCTTTTTCCGATGGATGTATCCCACGTCAGCTTCTTCCGCCGCTGAGGCTGGCTGTGTGGGAGTTAGCGGCTCGTGGTAGGGACAGCGCTTCTTCTCTCTCATCGAGCGCCGAGCCACGTGCCCGCTAGCTTCAACCATAGGGCCAACGGATGCACATATTCGAGCCGCGTCACTGCGGTCGCAAGCGCTTGCGGTGCTTGCAGCCAATCAGGCCCGTGCGGCCGATCAGTCTTTGAGCCCGGCAGATCACCAAATCCCGACATTTTATGCCGAGGAGGCTCAGGAATTGTTAGGCATACTCGATTGCGTGAAACTCGAGCCCGCATGACTTAAACGCATGGTAGATGTGACCTTGCCCCCAGATTTTATCCAGTTCTGAGTTCGTTCAAGCCATTGGATTTGCCCAGTTGGGCGGTGGTGGCGACGGGAGCTGGCGCGGAGCCATCGGCATAGCGCAGCGCCAGATCCCGGCGCGGGTGGCAGGTGAAGGCGAACTCGGAGGGTGTCTTCCATCCGAGCTGTGAGTGCGGTCGTGTGTAGTTATAATCCCGACCTCGTGCTCCTTCAAGATCCCGATAATCTGCTCTTCCGTAAAGCGGCTACGCTTCATGCTCTGGTCCTCGTCGTGGGCCAGAACGAACTTCAAACTGGATTAAGCCCCGGGGGCAAGGTCACCATTCTTTGTGAACTCCGGGGATGGTGAGCACGCGCCCCTCTCGCCATGCTCGCTGCAGCCTTGAACTGCAAAACTGACCGCCCTCGCTTCCCGTGGGCGAAGTCCAGCCCACAGGATGCCGCCGAGTTGTATCGGCGAAAAGTCTCCCCGGCACCTACCTGGATTGGTTGGGCCGCCTGGGCCTCAAGGCTGACGTCGAAGCTGCCCGCGTCGCGCATTCTATTTCTTCGACGGCGTTATGTAGTCCCGGTGAAGGACGGTTGACCATATCACGGCGATCAGCATTTTTATGGCTGCTCGTTCCGCTTCGAAGCCGAGCAACTTCGCAAAGATGGAACGCAGTTGCTGAAACATCGAGGAATGATCGCGCGCCCAAAGTCCTCTGAAGGTCTCATCAACGCCGAGTATCGCAACAACCACATGCTTCTCGAACGAAAAAACGAGGGTGCGCAGCTCAGCCGTCGATGCTCCGGTCTGCCGTGTTCGGCCTGTCCGCCTTACGACATGCATGTCGTGAACCCAACCTGTGCGTGCGGTCGCCGACCTGCTGAAAAGCAGGCATACGAGCGCTTTCACATCAACGAACGAGCGTCGCGCTTTTCAACCAGCAGCTTGATGAGTTTTGTGGTGGCACGCTTATTGCTGCAAATATGGCGAGGCCCAAATGGCCTGGGATCGATACACGATCAAGGGCAAATTGCCTTCGTTATAGCTCGAAAGGAGTGAAAGATGTCGAGCTTTCTCATCAAGTACGCGAGCGACCCAAACTTCGTGCTCGGAGTGGAGGAGAAGCATGAAAATGCCCGTGTTGTACTTCGCAAGGTGACCTCCAGCCTTAAATATATCCTTTGGGACATCAACTTTGACAACGGTGCCATCAGGTTGAATTCAGGAGGACAACTAGCAATCGCGCCAAAGGACGGCAAAATTGCACAAGAGGTTCCGCTCTTGCTCAAGTTCTACAACGCTTCAGATGCTACCCAACATTGGGAAATTTCCGGCAACACAGGCCTTATTCTCGCCGCGCTAAACGAGCGGTTCTGCATCGACAACCATGGGGGTGTGAAGAAAGAAGGCAACACAATTCAGCTATATCCGAAACACGGCGGAGACAATCAGCAGTGGCAGCTTGTAGCCCTATCTGACCTTAAGGTTACTCTGGAATCAGCGGCGGGTGCGTAAACTTGTCTCGATTGAAGAGGTGGCTGTCGCGTGCGGCGGCGCTTGCTGCGCACGTCGGCAGTTCGTTACAAGTGACGCGAGGAGTAGCCCAGCAGCAGAAAGGCGCGGTATTTGTCCCCAACGACGCAGCGCCACCTTTTCACGTACAGCAGCGCGCAATTAAGGACGTAGCCAACCTACTCTAGGCGCGATCACAGCTTCGAGAAAGGCCGAGGCCCTTCCCATTTCTTTTCTTGTTCGGAGTTCGTGGCGCCCAACTCGATGCGGCGGTGATTCTGAAGCGAGATCGCTCGCTCGCACAGCAGAATTAGCGTCTCACGCGCGCTAAATGGCTGGCGCCCTACAAGCTTTGGCAGGCGCCGCAACTGTTTCAAAAGCGAAGTCGCACCCGAACGACTCGAAGAGCTTGGACGCATATGTGCCGATCGCGGCAGACCGTGCCGCGTCTGGCGCGCTCCGCCTCTCACCCGTTCTTCAGTGCTCGGTCAATGATCATCCGAACGCGTCGGACTGCGAGGAGTCCAAGCCTCGTTTGGACCGTACCGGACTTTACCTTGTTGGCGAACGAGAATGAGTAATTCCAGCGGTCGATGCTTTCGCGTTCGAGGGTGTAAGAGGCGCCGCGGTGAAAACCGCTAAAGCTGGTTGATAAACTTGCGTCAGGCATGCGCAGAGCCGAAAATACAATCGAGCGAGAAATCGCCGCAGAATACTCAGTAAACGTGCTCACGCCGAGCTCAGCCTCGGCTTGTCTGCATTAGGGCCTCAGAGGCGGGGCCATCGTCTTGATGTGCTCGTGCCCGTTGTGCGCGGGCCACACCATCGACCCTGCGGCCGTTTTCTTCGATATAGAACTCTCATTCGTCGCTTTCGATATACGCCGCCGACACTTCTAACCCTCTCGTGGGGATTCGTCCTTTCGGTCTTGTTGATGCAACGAATGCGTGCGAGTCTGGCCACTCTGGTCTCTCCCACATACATCCATACGGCCTGAGTGACCAGTTAGACGTCGGCTGTGGTTTAACTGCCCACCATTACTGGTAGGTGCTCGGCTTTCGTTCTCAGCGATACAACTTAGCGTCGTTCGCTTGTGGCAGGCTGACCACCGAAGCTAGTGGCGCGTGGCAGCACGCGATGATTTCGAGAGCTGCGCCTTTGCGATCTGAGCGAGCATCTCACCGAACTGTGGGCGGCCAGGTTCTTTGGCGCTGAACGACTCTTCGTAAACCCCAACAACTTCGCTGTCAGAGTTGTCGCCGAATGTTCGCTTCAACGTCGTCAACTGCGATTCGATTGACGCGACCTGCCGAGCGGGGCTTGCGGCCCCCTTCTTGGGAAGGGACCTTTCATAGACTTGCGCTCGGACGGAACGACCGGCGCCAAAACTCGTCGCCAAAGAAGTCCTCGAACAAGCGATCCACCTCGTTGCGCAATGCCTCGAACGGACGCCATGCTTCCTGGAACTAAGAGAAGTCAACCGTGTATAACATTCACTCTGAAATCACCCGGATGTTGTAGGCTCTCGGCCATGGCAAACAGCATAATCGTCCCACAAAGAGTTCGCTGGGTTCCCGTTGATGGAGGCCCGGCAGGCATCCGCGTATTAGATGAGGACGAGGCTGAGGTAGACTTCATAGCTTGGTCTGTCTTGGAGCGCGAACTCAACCAGAGACTCATGCCGCAACTGTTCTCCTACCCACCAGCCTTTAGGTTTGAGATGCGCGATCACCACGGCAAAACGGATTGGCTCGTGCAGCTTGTCAATGATCAGGACGATCGGTTTTGCGATGTGTGGTTTGGCGTCAATCCTGGCGACGGCTGGGCCTTTGATGGATCAGTGCAATTTGGAGACCCCGATGCCGATCCGCTCGTTTGGCACCGGCTGCCTTCATTTGCGTCCAGCCTCGATCAGTTCAAGCAAGCGACTAAGGGGTCATGACAATCAGTCCCATGCTATACTTCCGATATGACGAAGAAGGAGTCCGATTTCGACAAGCTGCCCGACTTATCAAAGAAGAGGGTGAGGATATTCGGGCAGAGATTCGTAACGAGATAAGGAGATTGACCACGCACTCGAGAGAATCGCGGCGATAGAAAAACATCTCGGAATTGGCAAGAAGTTGGTTGCCTAGGCCCGATCCTCATCAAAGCCGCTCGTACTTCTGGCTCGCTCGGCTGAGCGTCGATAAGATCCTGGCAACATTGAAGCGTCAATGAATGCGAGGGGATATATCCAGCGTGGCATAATCCCAGTCTATGAATCATGAGCGGCCTCGAGAAGATACCGGCATGCACCCTCTGGCCACAGGGTCTCACCCGACCGCATCGAAGGACTTCGACGCATATACAAGGAGGTCTCGGGAGAAGAGGTCACGAGAGCGGAGGCGAGTGAAATGGCACATCGTCTCCTCGCGCTCTATCGTCTCTCTTTCCCAACCTTTGCTCAGCGAACACCAGAAGCTTCCTCCTTCGCCCCCCGCTCACGAAGAACTCTGATATTGTGCAAAATGTGCTGGCCGTCTTCGGTTTGCAGGTCACGCAGCATTTCTTGTGCCTACTGGGCACCTTTACCTTGCAAAGTTCGAACGTCCTCGTTCAACTCCCATCCTGGAGTCTTCTGAACTGCTCTGGCTCGAAGTGTCACCGAAGAAGTTTGATGTTGTGCTCAACGCAGCGGTTGTATAGTTGATTCGACCTATTCTGGGAGCACTAAATCGACCGCGCCTCAACGGGGCAATCGCAGTTCGGGAAATTCGCTTCGACAAGGTAGAACTCGTTCTAAGGTAACATCCGTATCCGTGCGACCCCAGCGTGAGGTAGTAGTTCGCGTTGTCGTGCCTCTTATAGACGATCCTTCTCCGGTAAGCTTACGTGATTGGCTTCTTCGCTCGAGGCCCGAGATGCTCGCCGTATGCAAGAGATAGTTGAGTTTTCGCTCGTCGGGGATCTCGACTCTCGTCTGTACCTTTTTGAGCGGAGCTTCACAGCGATGTGAGTTCATAAAGTTCTGAATATTTTCAGAATAGAGCCCGGCTGGAAATAGTGTTTGTGCATCAAACCACTGAGCACTCCCGCCAGCGGTTGGGCATCGTTTGTCCCTGTTGGTCGTGCGTGAACGGCTCCCTCAAGTGAGGCAATCTCATTGTAGATTAGGAACACATGGCCCGATCGCTGCTCCATCATCTCAGCGAGTTGGCGCATAAACGTCGATGAGTAGCGACCACGAACCATTTGAAGATCAAGCCAACCTCGAACCTCTTCCTCGTACTCCGCCCTGCCCAAGCTATATGTCCTATATTGCCAATATCGAATCCAAGTAACAAACCAATCCACGTGGTCCCACAGATTGCGGAGCTATGGCGGAATCTGGGTGATGACGGTGTGAGGAAGGCGGCGTATCGAGGCGGGTGACGAGCCTGCCAGAACCTCTTGAGGAGAGCGATACGCCATGACCGAGATTACCAATGTTCTTGCTTTCCGTCAGCCGTCCGCGGTGATGATCCACTGACCGATATCGTTCGAGCCGGCGCGCGGGACCTGCTTGCTAGGGCGATCGAGATCGAGGTTGGCGCGTTTCTGGCCAGCACGGCCAATCTGACGCTGCCCGACGGTCGGGCGCGCCTGGTCCGACATGGGCACGGTCCGGTGCGCGAGATTGCGACCGGCATCGGTCCGGTGGAGGTCCGCTCGCGCTGCTTCCAGTTTGCGCGAGCGCCGGGGTTTTGGACTGTCTAGGATGGACAAGCATCACGGACACTCAGCGAGTGAAAGAAGATTGTCTGGCTGAATGCCGTCTGCCGCGTCTTGATGTACTTGTGCCCTTCGTGTTTGGCCACGATCAAACCAGCAGTGAGCCCGTCGTCCTGGACATAGAATTCCCACGCGCCGCTTTCGATGTCTCTGATCGTCTGAACGACAGATTGCTTCCAGTGACTTCCGTTCGAATATACCCCGCCGATGCTGCTAATTCTCTCGTGTGGATTCGTCCTGTTGGTTTTACTGACGCAACGAACGCGTGCGAGTCTGGCCACGGGGTCTCTTCTTCCGCATGCAAAAGGAGCAACAAGGTTTAGCGTTCAGTGGCGCACCATGCCGCCGACCAATTCAGGTAGGTGCCCCGGTTATAGCTAGAGACACCATGAGTTTTATCGTATGAAAACGTCTTCTCTCGGACCGATTGCATTGGTGAATTCAAACCGTGTCGCTGTCTATAAAGCTATCGGATGTAGTCTGGCTTCGGCCGCCCTTTTTACCATTATGGTGGCGCTTATCAAAGGAATGGGTTCACAGTATCCAATTGGACAGATTTTGTTCGTTCGTAGCTTGTTCGCTATGGTCCCAACGTTGTGGTTGGCATATCGGCTGAGCGGATGGCAGGAGCTGCGCACTAGGCGGATTAGCGCTCATCTCTATCGCTCGGGTGCTGGCATATGCTCGATGTTCTTCACTTTCACCGCTCTCAGCATGATTCCGTTAGCAACAGTCATGGCGCTAAGCTATGTTGCACCGTTATTCGTTACGATCCTAGCTATTCTCATGCTTGGCGAAACCGTACCGCTCCATCGCTGGGCCGGCGTGATCATCGGCTTTGCTGGCGTTCTTTTGGTCGTTCATCCAGATGTTAGCGGCATCTCGCTCGGCGCTGTTCTGTCGCTGGCCGGCGCGTTGACTGCCGCCCTCGCGATGATTTTTATCCGCAGGATGGCTGATACCGAGTCAAGCACTGCGACCGCTTTCTATTTCACACTGGCGGGAGTCGTCGTTGGCGCAGCCACCTTGCCCTTTGCAAATGTTTGGCCAGAACTCGCTGATATACCGATTTTGATTGCTATCGGGCTCGTCGGCGGCATCGGGCAGATCCTCGTAACGATGGCTTACCAGTTGGGGGCTGCTTCGATGGTCGCGCCCTTCGGTTATGTCTCGTTAGTTTTCTCACTTGGTATCGGTTTTATTATCTGGGGTGAACTTCCTACCATGATCGAATTATTTGGTATCGTTGTTATAACTATCTCCGGCTTTGTCACTGCTTTCTACGAGCGACAACGATGAACTTTGCACTTCACAACGGGCTTTGCGGAGATCAAGAATGCCGACGGAACTCACCACGTAACCCTGACATCATTGCTGAGAGGAATGCGCTGCAGGCCATAGATTGCGCGGCTTTCAACAGCGTTCGCCGATCCTTCGGCTATGCAGCCGCCCGCCCAGCAGACGAATCTCTGTCACTACGCTCGCGAGATCCGCTTTGGGGCACTATCCTCTAAAATCATAAATAGAACTCTACGCCATGAAAGAGGATATCATATGGGCAATCATAGGTGGAGGACATGGTGGTCAATCCATGGCTGGTCATCTAGCCATCATGGGATGTCGCGTTAGATTGTACAATAGAACGGCGAGAACAATTGAAGAGATAAACAAACTTGGTGGGATTAATATTGACGGCGCTCTCCAAGGTTTTGGCGGACTTGAACTCGCGACTACGGACATCGGCGAAGCGCTCGCAGGGGCCCACGTTGTGGTGGTGGTCACCCCAGCAACCGCGCATGCTGAGGTAGCAACCAAGTGCGCTTCGCACTTGGTTGACGGGCAGATCGTTTTCCTTCATCCGGGTGCGATGTGCGGCGCTATAGAATTCCGCGAGATTCTCCGAAATGCGGGTTGCACCGCAAATATCCCCGTTGCGGAAAGCAATCATCTTCTCTACGCGTGCAGAAGTTCAAAACCTGGTTACGCCGAAATCCTTGCCATCAAGAAGGATGGATTACTTGCCACGTTGCCGGCAAACAAGAATCACGAAATCCTGGAATTGCTCAACGAGGTCTTCCCGCAGATTCGGGGTGGAAGAAATGTCCTGGAAACAGGCCTGTCCAATGGCGCTGTCATAATGCATCCGGCCCCCACGATCTTTAACCTCTCCATGATCGAATCTCAGCACGACTGGCTCTACTATTCAGAAGGTATCACCCCGACCATTGGAGCCTTTGCGGAAGATATCGACCAGGAACGCGTAGCTCTTGGCAAGTCGTTCGGCTTTGACTTGCCCTCTGTGCGCGAGCTGTACCGATTAATTTACGGCGTGCAGGGCGAAAGCCTTTCCGAAATTTGTCGCAAGACCCCGGCCTACGAGAAGATTAGGGGGCAGAAAGACCTGCGGACGAGATATATTCTTGAAGATATCCCGTTCGGCCTCGTTCCCATGATCGAATTGGGCAGGATGCAAGGATTGTCGATGAGCCGAATGAAGTTGATCGCAGAACTTGGCCAACATCTGCTAAGAGACAATTCATTCTTGTCACATGGGCGTACCCTGGCGAACCTGGGCCTCGGCAACATGACATCTGAAGAGTTTGCCATGTTCGTTCAAACGGGTGAGCGACCCGCTCCAACTCGGCCGCTATGGCTCTCAACCCGTTCAAGGAATTGTCCGCGGAGCGGGGATTGAGTGCTGAAAATGGCGATTAATCGCTCAACAGCGCTACAGAACGGTCGAGCTGCGCAGTGCGCAGGAGTAGTCAATAACAAGCCAGAGAAGATTGTTTTTGTCAGTTCTTTGGGCAACCCGCGGACAACGAATCTTGGTCGCTTGGCCACGAAATTACTGGCAAAGAGCAGTGCAGGAGAGAATTGATGAAGCGATACACAAATGCCGCCCAAAAGGGCGGCATTTGTTGCGACCTCCCCTCGCACGCAGAGGGTCATCTTAGCCCGCACCGAGAAGGGGAGGATCATCTCCTCTGCGCCGCAGCCTACGGCAAACGGATTACACTCGTGAGGCGGCGCAAGAGAACGTCTCCATTTTTACTATTCATTTCACCACAGCGTTTGTTGCTTGAGTGGCTTACGCGCCTCCCCGGTTCACCCCTTTTCCGAACTATCGAGAGTGTCTACGTTCAGGCACAAAAGAGCATGGACCGAATCAGACGTCTCCATTTCTTGCATAGGCAAGCTGCCTGATTTCTCCGCGCGCTCTCTTTCCGCTTCTGGTTACCAGAGTGTCTGTTGTTTGAGTGGCCGGCGCTCCGCCCGCATCTCGCGCCCATCAGGCTGATCGGCTGGATGAGCTGCTAACGGCGCGCATCCTTTCGCTTCGACTTTCACATTGGTTTGGAACGAACGCTATGTAAAGTTCATGCTCGCGGCCGAGCGTACGGTGTTACCCATACCTATTTTGCACTTGTATACTCTGCAGCGGACTTGCATCTAACTCTCGAGGACGCGGACGACAATTCCGTCATGCAGGAGATGATTTTATTGTCGCGTGAGACCGCTTTGTCACTGAATTGGTTCATGATCGGCTTCGCGAAAGCAGATCTACTCCCATGCTGAGGCCCCCGTTCAGCACCACCCGAAGATGCTTCGCGGCGGGACACGCCAAGTGACGGGCATCGGGGGAACTCGGAACTGTCTTTTGGCGACGCTGCCGCCAGCCGACTTCGATCTGCTGGCGCCATCATTGGAGACTGTTGCGCTCGCTCAGGACGAGGTGATTTCGCGAGAGGGTGACCGAGTCGACTATATCTTGTTCCCTCATAGTGGTGCCATCTCGCTGATGGTCGACTTTGCGGACGGCGAGACCGCTGCTACCGCTATAGTTGGGCGCGAAGGAGCAATAGGCACTCTTTCAGTGTTCGGACCAGCGCCTTGTGCGCTCACCGCAATCGTCCGTGCGGGAGGCATCGCCTCGCGAATCCCGGCACCGCGATTTCATGCCGCATTCGGCCGCAGCCCCGCAATCCGGCAAGCGATCCAGATCCACGTCAGGGCGATGCTGGCCCAGCTTCAACGCGGCGGAGCCTGCAATGCCCGGCATCCGGTGCAGGCACGGATGGCGCGTTGGCTTCTCCACATTCGCGACCGCATCGATGACGATGTGCTCCCGCTCACTCAGGAGGCGCTGTCGCAAATACTCGGCGTGCGACGAACGACGGTAACGTTACTGATGCGCCGTCTACGCGCGTTCGGAGCGATTAGATCCGAGCGACGAGGGCATATAGAGATAGATCGACTGAAGCTCGTCGCAGCGGCCTGCGAATGCCACGGCACCATGCGTCGCGAAGTTGAGGCGATCTTCTCGATGAAGGCGGCCTGTCCGTCCGCCGCGGTTCCGTCGTTCGGCGCAGGTGTGAACGATTAGCAACTCGGAGAATACTGACGCTTCGCGGACGGCTTATCTTAGATCGCGATCAGAAGGGTTGAATCCGAACAACTTCGGGCGCAAACCAAGACGCGCTCCATACCAAATCGCGGGGCGGCACTTTTTAAGTATTCTTTCGGCGTAGGCCGCAGCGTCACCGCGCGCGCCCTCTCTTTCCGCTTGCCCTGACCTCGCCCCCGGGGCTTAATCCAGTTTGAAGTTCGTTCTGGCCCACGACGAGGACCAGAGCATGAAGCGTAGCCGCTTTACGGAAGAGCAGATTATCGGGATCTTGAAGGAGCACGAGGCCGGGGTGTCGGTCGCCGATCTATGCCGCAAGCACGGCGTGAGGGCCCGACCCGACCACAGCCCCTCTCGTCGAGCAAGCCGGGAAAGCCATCTGGCGCGACCGATTAATCGACATCGGATCGTCATCGGCAATGGCGCCATCACGGTAACATTCGCAGATGCGGCAATACGGGGGGTCAATATTGCAGGCCGAATGACACTGATTCCCCCACTTTCAACCTGAAACACGTGACGGTGCTGCTCCAGCGGGGCCCGAAGGGCACCTTCACCAGCGCGCAATACCGCGCGATGGCTCAACTAGTGCGCGTGGCCTTGCAACAATATGGATTTGCCAGAATCGTATTCGACCTAGGAGCGTCGCCTTGGGCGCCCGACTGTTTGCCGGGTTATGACGAGCACCAGACGACGGTGACCGAGGCCATGCGCATACGTCCAACAAAGTGCGCGAAGATAATGGTGCGCAAGAAGCCTTTGCACCCGGTCATCAGGCAGAGGCGAACTGAGTTGCGGCAAGGACTTCAATGAGCGTTTTTCGTACCCTTTTCCGATTTGCTTTTCCCTCAGCGAGGCAGTTGCTGCGGTGGTACGACCCATTCCTGCCCACTGAACCGAAGTGGCTTGAACCTGCTCTGTGGGTCACGCTTTCGGCTTTGCCCCTGGCGCTGTACGCCATCATCCTCCTCTAGTTCGTCGTACATCCTATCAAGAGTGATGTCTGCCACGGGTTAGCACCGCAAAACGGCTGCACGGGCCAGCCATGCGCTTGGAGCCTGCAGAGCGTGGTAGCTTGACGGTGCCGCGAGGCGAATGGCCGCTACGTTGATCAACAAAAAGAAGGCGAGAACCATGAACCTCCGTGGCACGCTCGCTTTATGGCTGGGCTGGCTGAGGATCTATCTCTCAGTTCGGATCAGTCAATAAAGCAACAGGGGCCGTTACAGCGGCCCCTGTGTTCGTTGATCAACAATCAGGCGATACACGCAGCATGAGTCATACTGCAGCTCTCGTCAACTCGTAATGGAAGCTTAGCCGTCGGTAAGAGCGCTTCGTCCGCGCTGGATTTCAGAACGCTGACTCGCGCATTATGAGAACGAACAAAGCGGAATGGTCACGGCCTGTTCGCGGTTTGAGTCGGGTTTGGTCAGGGTGTGTGGGCAAGCAATAAAACTGTTGGGCCGCGCGGCTTCGCGTTTTGTTCCAGTGAAGCTATTGCCGTGAGTTGCGACGACAGTTTGCATACATTCGGAGTCGGCCAGTGGCGCCTGGCGAGCGATGAAGCTACAGTCACCGCTTCTGTGACAAAAATGGATTTGATGCGCCACCGCGCAGTAGATGACGATAGCCAGTTTCGGTCATCCATTGCGCGCGGAGCAGATGCGATTCCCATGCCCGTCGAGCCCGATGAGGTTCGGCATCCGGATCAATATGGAGCACCATTCTGGCTACTTCTTTCCAATCTGCTTCCTCAGCATTGGCATCAAGCAGTCGCAGGTACGTGATTATGTGCTCCTCATCGTAAACGGTGAGTTCTTCACATTCCGGGGCCTTATCGGCAACGTCGGGATGACGCGGCGGTCTTTGCATGAAATGCTTCCGTGAGGTAACTCATTTCCCACGAAAATAGCGGCCATTCTGAGGTGCGGAAGTCCCCAAGAAGGCATCGCGTGATGCGTCAAAGTACCAAATGGCCCTTGATGCGGACACGCCGGGATTCATTAGGCCCCAGCTCGCTACGCTCAGGAGCAAGGCGCCGCAGGGCGAGCAGCCGAAGACTCCTGAAGATGAAGCTGCAAAATCTGGGTTGGGCCCGGCAGTTGGCCGTCGCAGCTTCTGGCTGTTGACTCACCTAACGCTTCTGTTTCGGATTTTTCGCCATCTCGCTGACTTCTCGGGCAGTCATCATCTTCGGGGGCATTTTCGGGGACACGAGGCCCCCCTTTCTCCAGTCCGTGATCACTTCACCGTGCGTGTCGTCTCTTGTGTACACGATCTGACCCGCCCCGTATTCCTTTGGGTTTGCCGATATCGCTAGCTCGCAACTATCGCTCATGACGCTATCGAGGAAGTCATCGCGCGACTTCGATTGGTATCGCTTCTGGGAACGCAATAGGGCGAGCATCCCCGAGACGTAGGCGGTTGCTGGAGAAGTACCAAAACACTTCCCCTTCGGCCCAGTTCCGACGCATTCGGTCACCGACTTTTCGCGCAACTCGCCGCCTGGGGCCATCAGATACCACTTATGTTGAACGGTGCCGTAGTTGCTGAATGTGGAGCGCTCACCCGCGCTGTTGACCGATCCGACGGCGACAATGTCTGGATGGGCGGCGGGAAAGTTGAACGCAGTGGTGCGGCGCTCATTCCCTGTAGCGGCTACATAGATTGGAGGACCATCGGCAGCGGAGAAAGGCGCTTGAGCAATCCCTTCCAGCATTTTTCGAAAAGCGACCATCCTGGTCTTGAAGGTGGCCCCACAGCCGGGGCACTCCAACGGGATATCACGCAGGCCAAGGCTCAAGTTGATGATGTGCGCCCGACAATCGTACGCGGCCATCGGAATAGCGGCGAGCAAGTCCCACAGGGTTACGTTGCCCCATTTGCCGGTTGCCCGAACCGCCTGAATCACCGCATTCGGCGCGACTGCATTGATAAGTGTTGCCATCGCGGTGCCGTGCCCGTCGTCATCGCCGGGTACAGGGTACGGTCCTGCTTCGAGGTAGCTCGCCTGAGCGATTCCGGCTCTCGGGCACAGACCGCTATCGATGATGGCAATCCGAATGCCCGCACCGGTATCGTCAGCGGATCTCTGGTCAAGCTTCATTTGCCTGAGATACTGCGCGTGTTTGCCGTCAAGCTTGAGTGGAACACCGATGCCCGATAGCGTGAAAATCTCATTTGGCTCTGCGCCAATGACAAGGCCGTGCTCCTCGGACTCGCCGTTGTGCCGATCCAGGATGCGATTGGCGACCGCCATTTCGTCTCCTCTACGAACCGATACTAGATGATAGCCGTATCGATGCCTCGAAAGCCGCTCGCGACTTGCTGGACCGAGCCGATCGATCAGGGCGCCGACATAACTGCAGCCGAGATTGGCCGGTCCGCTGCTACTCAGTTGCTGGATCGCTCTCTCTCCGCGCACATCACAATTAGGAATTGTAAGGACGAGAGTCGCTTTCGCACGCACATGGACGACAACGATGGCGATGCCAATTGCCGCAGTGGCAAGAAATAGCCATAACGCGGCGGAACCTAACCCTGCCGTCTTGTCCCCGATCACGAATAGCACGAGGACCGGAATGGCCGCGGAGATAAGGACGACCGCCGCCGCCGTCAGTAAAACGATGGTCCGATTGCGGCCGCAGAGCATTCGAACCTCGCCCTGATTTCAGAATGCGATCCGATACAATGCACCAGTCTCCGGATAGTCTTTGCGGATGAGAACGTTCTCTTTGACGAGGTTGGACAGAAGATCGCCCAAGCCCACCGGCGGGAATTGCGGAGGCTCTCTCTCTCTGAAATAAGCCTCAATATCTTGCTCACCAACCCCGTCCTTGTGATCGCGCTGTTTTTCTGCAATCGCGGTGCACACTAGCCGCTCTGCTGGACCCAGGCGATGCACGTTAGCCGCCAGCTTTTCCAAAGTTTCGATCGCCGAGTCAGCGGCGATGGCCCAGGTAATCCCTGTAGCGTCATGCGCGGCAATGACGAGCTTCACGGTACATACGGCAAGCGGCCAGATCGTCCCTTTGACGTTGAGTGATATCCCGAGCACGACAACGTGTGTCTCACCCTGTTCGTCTTTGGAGACCGTGTCTTTGGACGCGGTGCTGGCAATCCTTTCGATCTGTCCAGCAACCTTTTTCCGGATGCCAGCGATTTGATCGGCGTTGGCGCCTTTCGTTTGGAGCAGGGCCTGAAGCCCGCTCTCCTCCATGAAACGATCGACCGGATCTGATGGGCTGTTTGGCGGGTTCATTTGAATCCCCCTTAACTGATTGAAACCCAAATTTCCTACTGTCGAAGCACGGCACAACAAAAAAGGGCCCGCATTGACGGCACCGCATCTAAGGCGGCGCGAGAGAGGCACCACTTCGGGCGGCTCGCTGGGCGCGAGTATGGTTGCGCCAATGCGCGTTCCAGTCAATGACAAAACGAGGTGTAATGCCGCGGCGGCTATCGGCACGTCCACCCGGCTCGTTCGATTGGTAAGCAAGAACCGCACTGGCGGTGCGCTGATGCGTTGCGGTCGCTCCGGTCACGACGACTGCGGTAAATTGGCGCCTTGTCTGCCAGATAATTTCAAGTTGTAGTCGAGGAATATTCGCTCCTCGACGGTACTACGACAGGTGTGCTTACGCATCACTTGATCGCCCTTGGGATTTACTGAGGTCGCAATTTTAAGGGAGCGCGCGCTGCGCGTATCGGGCGGGTGAGCGCCGAAGGGGCGCTTGCACCCCTCAGAAGGCAAAGGACTTCATCTGACCTGGAGGGAGGATTGGTTATGAAGCATCTTTCGGCTGCGTTTCTCGTCGCGGTTTGCTTTGCTCCAACGGCTGCTAAGGCTGTCTGCGATCCCATAGAGTTTCAGGTTCAGGACTATGAGCATTTGACACGGGACGATGTTTTCGCAGCTTCATTTTTCTCACATTTATCGCAGAGTCAGTTCGACACTGTGAAAAAGAACTTCGCGACCTCAGGCAAGTACGCAAAGCTGTTCGAAGGCGATGTCAACTATGACGAGTATAAGCGCCGAGTTGAGCGCATGATCTCTACGCAAGACATCCGCATAAATTCTTCTTCTGCACTGAATTATGTCTCTCAGAGGCTATCGCCTGTCGCTCAGGAATCATATTCGCTTTGCCTCGAACGCGACCCGGGTGTTTTGGGGCTGAATATATGGCTGAGCAAGCCCCGCCAGGGATCATACTACACGCTCAAAGCCAGATGGGTCGGCGGCGAAAATGACGCCGGAACGCTGACCAGCAAGGTAGAGGACGGCACAAAGATCATTTCCGAACTACCGCAGAGTTGGTCGCGCGCATACACCTATGAAATCACCGTCAAGAAGGAAAGTTGCGCTTCGGACGGTGCACTCATATTGAGAGTAAATAATGATTCGAAGAATTACGTCTTGCTTGGTGACGCCCCAACACCTCAATTCGCGACAGAAACAATAAGATATACCAAAATTGCGGGAACGGCCTCCGGTGGAAACTGGGCGCCCGATAAAGCCGTCGATACACAGTGCATTTCGCCGACTAAGCCGGGAGCTCGACTCGATCCGAGCAGCGCATATTTTGTCGACGTGAAACGCAGTGAGGAGGGGCGGACCTCGGTTAAGTGGACATCGCAAACTCCTGATAGCGTTTGCTGGGAGGTTAGCGCGTGGACAGGCGCGAAGGAACACGCAGTGACAGTGTCGGCAGGCGCGGCGGTTAATCAGTTGGTGCCTCTTGGTCCGAGGGCATGCGACAAGCTGCAGTAACCTTTGCGAAGCACTAATGGCCGATCACTAGCCCGTGAATATCTGCACCGCGCTAAGTGGAAGAATACATTAATACCGGAATGCACGAGACTGCTTGGCTTGTTCAGGGAGTGTGCTCATGCATTGTTTCACACGAGGAATACGGATCACACTCTTAGTCGTGGTCGCACTCCTATCATCCGTACTGACCGCGACAAGCAGCATAGCAGCCAATGGGGCAGCCGAATTAGCTAGGAGGACGGACTACTGGCGCACACGGTTGCCATTCTGTAACTGGCCGGGTGTCGCTCCATATCCATCGAAGTACGAAGCCGATGTATTGTTTGACGATCCGGATCCTTTGAACGGACAGTGCAACGACGGTGATGGTGTAATCTTCAACGGTGTGCTGTGCGCATCGGGCGATGATCGAGGATGCGACGCAGTCCGGCGCTCACAAGCTGCGAACGGTCAATTTTGGAGATCGCCGAGAAAGGTAGGTGGGGCGCTCTCTGGGGACGAGACGGGCTTCAGTCCCGACCATGTCCTAGGCGTGTGGGCATACATTGCCCACAAAAAAGATGTTACTGCGTTCCGAAATTGGATCAACTGGATCGATGGCCAGCCACGGCCACGCGTCTGCGAAGATGACAAATGCACGTTTGTCCCAAGCACTTGTCCAATGTTGGACTTACTGGCGCTACTTCTCCTCGAATCCAATAAGGTTTGCGATCCTCAGCATAAACTCATGGACGCATCGTATAAAGGGGTCGCCGATATTCAACAGCGGTTCCACGATGCTGTAACGCGGCTTTATGGGTTGCCTGGGGCCGATGCCCTTCGGCCTGTAGTTGAGCCGATAAAGGCCTCTTTTGACACGAGCATCGACGCTTTAATCAAAGCAAACGCGAAAGCGGAAGAAATACGTATCCAGGTCGCTACGTATGCACGTGCTATGGCAGGATCTGCTAGCTTGGTCGTTACAATCAACGCGTTGGTAAACGATCCCGGGCCGCCTCAATGGGACGCCGCTGTCGAGGTTCTTCTCTTAAAGAAATTCGTCGGCCTGAATGTTCCGGGATTCTCAGAAGCTGCCACGGCTCTCACTCTTAAGCAGCCTCAAAATCCGTTCTTTGAATACGCCGCACACGGACCAACTGATCGTATGCTTGGTCAGATTCTTTCAAAGTGTCCTGCTCCAGAAAATGATCCCCCTCATCCGCGCTTCCAATGGGCATGGGAGCGTACCGATGATGAGAAGCCTCCTCCGTGGGAGAGCACAATGTACTGGGACTGCTTGGCCGTGGCAAACTTTTACAAGAACGGGCCCGTAGATGCTCGTGGACTGAGCGCGCCCGACCTCAGCGATCCGGTCAAACAGGCCAGTGCTGCGGTGGCAAATGCCGGTGCCGCCGCTAATTCGATAGTTAAGTCGATCGATGATTTGATCAAAGAGTGTCAGAAGCTTTCGGGGAAATGTGCGGTCGCACTCCTGACAGCGCCACTTAAAAAAATGCAGCAGGAGGCGGAGCACGCCCTCGACCAAATCTCGAAAGGGCAAGTTCCGACTCCAATTGCGGCGCCGACGATTGCCCTGCCGTCCGTTAAAGGTGTGCCAAAGGTGGTGCCAACCCCAAGTATGGACCCCCGGCCGCCAGTACCTGGGTGCCCATGTTCCGGGCGACGGTTCTGTCCGTGCAGGTGAAGCGACCGAACTTCTGCAAGAAGCGAGCGGCTAAACTCCCCAATGGATAGCCCCCTGCGCTGCATCGTCGGTCTACGAGGACCGGGGTTAGAATTGGATGCGGTCGGCATGTCGCTTGATGTTATCGACAAGGCCATCGCTAGTTGGACATTGAGCGGGGTTTAAAATGGCTGTCTCGACACGTTCCACGTAGGGCGGAAGGTAGTCCTCAAGCTTCGCTGACGGCGGCGCTATTATATCTTTCTCGGTCCGCCATCTAACTAACGCTTCCCGTCTTTCGACTCTGAGCCGATGCACGATACCAATGCCGTTGCTAATGTCACACTGGTAATCATCCAGGAGCATTTTCTCAACTACCCGTGCTCGTTGCTCGTTTTTGAAATCTCTTACCACTCCCTTTGAATTGGGGAAGCGCTCCAACGAAGGACTCCCATCTGGCGATCGTGTAGAAATGTGGTCCACCAAGGCGTTATCGGTCTTGACGATCTCGAACGCATAAATGCCTGCACCTTCGATCTTCCCGATCTTCTCAAATATCTTCTCAGCAGCCGCCCTGTCTGCAGGACCGATTTTCTCCAGTAACTTCGCCTTAGTTTCCTCGTACATTAAGTGCGAGCTGATTCCGCGGAGATCGGCCGCTTCGAAGGACGTTTCCCTGTCTGAAACTATGCCAAATAGGCTGACAAATCGGAGACGCGCCGCACGAAACATAGCTTGCGAAATATCTGCACCATCGAGTGATGCAGAGTCTAGCAGGCCTGTATCAAACCGAGACCGACTTAGGCGCGCCCCCTGCAACTGCACCCCACGCAAATCAGCAGCGTCCAGTGCCGCAAACTCTAGATTTACCCCAATCGCAATCGCATTTTCAGCGAACACTCCATACATGTCTGACCAGGACAGATCTGCCCCGACCAACTTCGCATCTCGCAAAGTTGAAGAGTCGAATTCCGCTCCAACCCCGCGCGCCCCGCTTAAATCGGCATCCATGAGATTTGACGCAAGGAAAGATGCGTGCGTGATATCCGACCGCGATAGATTTGCGCCACGGAGATTGGCATACTTGAAGACGGTACGGCACGTATTCTTGGGCACGACTTGAACGTACCCGTGACGCGTTCCCTCCGAGGCCAACTCGCCCGCACACCCATCAGCGGAATTCTGCGGAAGGCCGGACGCGTTGGCGAAGGATAAGTCCGCGCCCGGCAGCCAGGCACCCGTTAAGTTTGCGCCGCGGAGACTTGCCCCTCTCAAATCGGTTCCGCGCAAGTCGGCGTATCTAAGATCACGAGCGGTGAGATCAACGCCTGTGCCATACCGCTTCCAGGCGTCGACAGCGCCTAGGGCTTTCTCCTGTGATTCTGTGGGCGCCGACCGCAACAACTTAGCTCCGCTAAGGCGGAGATTTCTGTGCATTCCCACGATCGACAGCGGAGATTCAAACAGCGCGTACGTCGGCAGAAACACGTCACGATTTCTTCCCTCCAGTGGCAATCCAAACAGGTAAGACTCTGCCGTTGGCACCTCAGTTGGCACGCGCATGGACGAGGGCACGTGCCTCAGCACGAATTTCTCGGTGAATTCGTGCGGAACAGTCGCCACAAACGTAGAAAAGACGATGAACGGAATTCCAACGACGAAAGATGTCGCTATCCAGACTGAAGGATGCATCTTCCGAAAGGTCATTCTTAAGAAAAATGCAACGAGGCCGACATCGAGCAGGAGGATTAAACGCTGGCACCAAGTTGCCGACACCGAATGGAACGGTAGGAATCTGCACTGCATTACTGTGAGCACAAACAGCGGCATGATAGCGACGGTAGCGACTAGACCAGTCCGCGCCATCGCCCATTGGGAGAACCGCCGACTCCTCGTTGCTTCCACAAGCGGTCCGCTTGGTCCCAACAATCGTTGAAACTCGCGCTCTGATTGCGGAGCGGCCAGATGATCAATCATATCGTCAAGGAATGCAATGCGCCGACTAAGAGCAACGAGAGTCAGCAACAGATAGGCGTGAAGAAAAAGTAGCAATATGGGAGCGAGGATATAAAACCCCACAAGGCCAACATTGATGTTTATCAGCGGCAGCGCGATCGATCTGTCCAAGATGAACTGCTCGTCTGTCGTTCCTTCGACAATGACAAGCAGATACGCAGCAAACGTCGCAAATCCAACGATCGAAAGCCATGCCCTTGAATTTATTCCTTCGGACGCGCTCCGCAATTGAGTAAGTCGTTCGATTGAATCTGACATAATTATCGCCCCAAACCACCGGAACCCGTCACCGACCACATGCAGGCTTGCGCCCCACACTAGGCAGACGAACTCTCCTGCTCGCGCGTATCACGTAGCACTTCAAGGAATTCACCCCATTCTTCGAGCGAAGCAGAACTCTTAGCCAAGTTGCAGCCGACGTGAGTTAGGTGAACATTATCGGAGTTATAAGCCTTATTCATGCTGTCGACCCGGTCCGCGGACACTCGCAGCAAGGGATTCTCCTCACCTGGCACGATACGCCCGCTGCATAGACAGCATGTACCTTGCTGCCGCCGCCACAGCTCATTGAGGAGTTTGAACAGGTCCGAGAAGCTCAGCGAGCTGCGCTCTGGGTAGACGCCCGTGCGCTCGGTGCCTGCACGCGCCACCGAATTCACGATGTTGCCTACGAGCCGAGTTAGGTCTTGGTTCAAGAGCTGATCTTCAGGAATCGTATGCAGTCGTCGCTCGATGAAGGGCGGAATGTCTACGGCGGTTAGTTCAAGTGCCAATAACGTCTCACGATCGGCGTCCTCGACTGCCATAGGTCTTCCCCGTGTCGTGGGGTTAGCGAACCTTCGATACGTTGCCGCCATGCATGCCTTTGCCTCCGGGAAGCCGGAGAATGTCCAACAGCGGATAATCGGCATCGACAACTTCCATCGACCGGGATGCGTCTGTTGCGCACGTTTCCAGGTCTCCGGTTCGACCAATTCTCCGGTGGCTACGATGATGTTTGGCGCCACGTCCACAATCGACATGAGCCGTCGTCGATGTGCCGGATCTAACGTGTCTTTGGGATTGCCGGTGCCGACCGTGATCACAAGGTCTCTGCCGCGGGTATAGACGCTGCCGAACCTGTTCGCCACGCCGGGCTGTGAAAACGACAGGGCCGGCCACAACGGCCCAGCCGGTCCCCACTCACTCTTAGCGTAAAGGCGGGTGTCAGGCCCGATAATGTCTTTCAGAACCATCGAAGTGCGCCTGTCGTCAAATTAAGGGGGCAAAATGGCCCCAAATGAAATCCAGAAAATTGAGCCCGGCGAACAGTGCATGCTAAGATAGCATCATGGCACAACCCGACGAGCTTTCCTTCGACTTTCTGACGGGCCGTGAGGGCGACTTTCATGGAAACTACCACACGCTAAGAGCTCCGTCCGCGTCGTCCATCAAGGGTCGAGACGAGCGGCAAAGCCGCCCTTGACGCACGACGCGCCCGGCGCGTGTTGCTCGGCATCACCAATGCCGGAGACCCGGCATGGGCGCCGCAGGCTTTCGCGGGCCTCTCGTCATCCACGCGAGGCAGGTGTTAAGGCAAACGCAGCGAAAGCGTGGTACCCGCGCTCATGGCGGTCCTGCCACACTGGAAGGCACAAATCCCCGCCGACCGGATGGTTCTTGGGCAACGCTGACAGTTAAGCGTGAAATGGAGAATTACTTGCACCCAGACGCTATTAAAGAGGCCACCGGTCACGACATTTCCTTCACCGATGATTGCGATGTGCCGTCTTTGCTTGCGGAAGCTGTTCATACGGCAAGTGAATCGTAACCGGCATGAGCTCCCACGTCTGCAGTGATCAGCGCGCGCGAGCGTAGCGGGTCGGCATCCAGTACTGGCGCATGGCCTCGACGACGTCCGGAATGTCGGTATGGGCGTTGCGCAGGAATTCCTTTGTAGATCGTCGCCTCGGAAACACCGTGCTTGCGAGCCAGGTCGGCTGTCTTCGCCCCAGCCTCATGCTCCTTCAATACCGCGATAATCTGCTCTTCCGTGAACCTTGCTCGCTTCATCTGTCCGTCCTTCTTCGGGCCGGACTCTAACTCCTTCTGGAGGAAATACGCAGTGGCAGGTCAGGACCTCTTCAATACTGCTGCACGCAAACCTCCACCGACCTCTCCGACGCAAGCGGAATGGGTGGGACCTGGGCAACTCGCCCCCGCTCCCGCGGCCAGCATTGCGTCTATCGGTGGAGACGCACCGCAAGTGCCGGTTCCTAACCGAGGGTACCGCGAAGGTGAAAAAGACCGCACGGCGGCGCATGGGCAAAGATAGCACCGCCAGTTTAAACGAGAGCGGGACCGCGCGGCCCAGGAGAGCCGAATCCTTGATGCGGGCGCGGAGTTGCTGCGCTCCGCACCGGCCGCGCCTTCTCAGCCGCCTCACGCCGAGGTTAAGGTAGCTGATCCTACGTCCGATCTTGTTCCGGACACCGCTGTCATGTCGGCGGCCCCTATCTCTGCGCAGGCCCATCGGCCCACGCCCAGCCAGGTCGATGTTGAGCAACTTCTCGCGGCCGCGCCGGCAAACGATGTGACGACTTCGTACGAACCTCCGAGCATGCCGATCGGCTTACGCTCGCGGAGGCTGATAACGAGGCGGCGAGCCGGACGGCAACTTCTGCTGATGATGCTGGCGATTCTCCATCTTAAGCTCGAGCCGCTCGCTTCGCCACGCGGTGAGATTGCGATGCTGAAGCGCGCTACACTGGGCAGGATACCTGACGCGCCGTGTGACGGAAAGAGTCCAGGCGACGGTATAGCCAAGTGGCCACACGTACAAAGGTTCCGCGCGTCTGCGCTTACTTTAGGCGCTGCTTTACACCAACATTCGACTAGGATGGCAGGCTCCTTTGGGATGGGACTGTCATCATGCGGTACAGAGTGCTCGTGGTGGACATCAGCAGGCGAGTGATATGCGCCGCGAAGCTCGACTGCGTCGACGAGGAGGCTGCGAGATGTCGGGCCGAGCAAATGTATGGCGAGCACGACGTTGAGCTTTGGGAAGGGGATCGGCTCGTTGCCGTTTTCCCAAGTACAACGCCGAATGAAGATCGAAGCGACCGCTTGTCCTGATTAGAGGGTCCGCCACGCCGCCGAGTTTAGGTGTGTACTCATTGCGCGGCCGAACGATGACGCCCGATTACCCAAAAAACCGTCCAATCAATCTCGTAATTGCGGTTAATGGACGTCTCGGTCCAACCCTCGCAACAATCGATGCAGGAAGTCGCTGGCGTGGTTGTATTGTGCGCCGCCGTTCAGGATCTGATGAGCCAGTGGTGACATTATGTTGCCAACGGCCTCAGGGCCAATCAGCTCGGTCCGTGACGACCACAACTCCAGCAGCCCGTCCGGAATGTGGTCGCTCGATCCAAATAGCTGCAGGAGCCGGGCTTCGGCGACACCGTTGTGATCATGGTGGGCCTTGGCCGCATAAAAGGCGAACAAGCTACGAAAGGCGTCACGGGAAACGGAAGGCTTAGCCATCGCAATGTCCCCCACAGAATCCTTCAAATGAATTTGCTTAATCCGGAGCTGAACGGAAGCTATTCCCTCGAAATCTTCACAGGAAGAAGATTCTACAACAGACCGGGAAAAAGCGGCAAGCCCTTAATCCATGTTAGACAGGACGTATTGAAACCAGGCTTTGTTCGTCTTGTAGAAAAGTTACCGTTGTTAGCGTGCGGTTCACACTCAACAAAACGTCTGCTTTCATGGGACGGTACTCTCGGCGGCTCCGCCGCGGTGTGCCGCTCAGCCGTCCGAAGCCGGTCGTCCCTGGCCCGTTCCCGCTTTCCGCCGGAATAGCGCCCCTAGACGACCATGACCATTCCACCGAGCGCATAAGACATCACGAAGGGAGGCCGACTCCAGCGCAGTCAGGTCCCGCAATGCGAGGCAATGGTCTGAGGAAGCCAGAAGAGCGTTCCAGAACTTTCGCAGACCAGGAAGAACAAGAATGCAGAAATCAGCAGCGCTTTGCTGTCGGTTATTCCTCAACAAACGAGGCGGGACCATAGATTGGGTCTGCGCGACTGCTCTTCGCCAGCAGCTCGCCAAGATGCGCTTCGCTTCGGGTCGAGGGCTTCGGAGAGTGCGTTGCCGTCGCCGGTCAGGTTCATCATCTCCAGGTCGGTAGTGGTAAGTACTCGAGACCAACCTTACGCCCGCGCGAGACTCCAGCAATACTCAGGCTCATGGATCCTGGTCCCGGTCGGCCGATATACGCCGTGCAGCTTAACCGCTTACTTCACGCCGTCGACGATCCAGTTTCAGCCTTCCCGTTTTCTTTCTTTCCGCGGAATCGCGATAGCTTCCTCGCTCAGATGATACCAAGCCGTGGTGTCGGAATTGTCTCGCCCGTCGATCGTCGTTTCCGGAGCGGGCTTGCTGTCGAGCTGGAGCACCAGGGCTTGTTCGTGCGGCTGTAGCGTGAGCTGGTGCGTTCCCTGATTGGGAGGCGCAGCACTTCCCATGCGGAGGTGATGACGCCAGAGCGCGATGCTCCGCGGCCCCCGCTTCAAGCCCGCAGCTTTCCGGGAGGTGTTCGAGCGGTCGATGAGCGCTGCCCAACACCGACGAGCCGGGATCATCTGTGAGGCTCGCATCGTAAGAACCTGGCCAGCGGAGAGCGAGTTGAGGCCCGTCCATGAGGAGCGCAAACACGAGATTGGGCCCGAAGGATCGGATCAGCGACCGCGCATGGGCGACGCGAGCCAAGTCTTCACAGATCGGCTGTCAAAGCGGACCGGTTGCGGAAAACGTCCATGGGATGATGCGATGGCCGATCTCCGGATATTCCCACCAAACGCATTTCGTGGACAGCTCGTCTTGTAAGCCGTAGGATTCGATTTGTTGGCCTCGAGCTGCCAACGATGATGCTTTCACCTGGAATGAGTTGCCGCAACTCTCTCGCCGAAGCTGTTGGCATAGAGAGTCGAGACCGCAACGAAGTTCCGAGAAGGCCGTTACAGTCCCTCGACGCACCGGAGATCACGAACTCAATCGAAAGATGGTGATCGCGGACGTGCCTGACCAGAGCATCATGCGTGCTCCAGTCGAGCGCGTATTCCGGCAGAACGATCCCGTTCGCAGGCTTTCGCTTTCGACGCGCCTCTGCGAGCAGCCGATCGATGAAGAAGACGAAATCACGTCACCCTCTTCAGTGCTCCATGCCTCATCGGTGGCGCTCGGTGTGCCTCCTCCAGTCGGAGCCACTTTTGTCGACGCGAAAACGTCACCAACGATTCTTATTTCCCTTCTTGTCGCGATTCACTCGGCCACGGAAGCAACCTGCAGGGATGGCGTAGGGAAAGGGCACCAGGAGCACATTTGAGCCTGGTCTGATCGCTGCCGTAGTTCGCTTCGGGTTGGTACCAATATGCGTTCGTGTAGCCTCTCGGCGGTAGGAGCGTCAGATTATGACCGAGCGTCCGGATCTAGCAGCCCAACTCCGTTGTCCTGCTTTTTAAGGCTGCCGGTTATAGCCTATTGTTTTCGAAATGAGTGAAATCGGATGGCAATTCGGGTACGGAGCAATGCCACAGGCGGGCCCTGTTCGGTTTCGATGGAGCACGCCTCGGCACACGGAATGGCAACTGATAGCCCCACAGGGAACATCGAGAGCGTCTGCCGGATTTGACGCAAATTGACCCGGACAAGCCAGGTTTTGTCGGCGAGAATGAAAGGTGTTCCCAGGGCTGGCGCCCGGACCTGTGGCAGCTCCCGTGCGTGTCCGGAATGTGAGGGCCATATCAGGCGCGGCGAGTCCCAGGACGCGATCATGACGCATCGCATTCGTGGTTTCTGGACGCGGCCGCAAAGTTCGCTACGCTGGCACCCCCGCGTGCAGGCCACGATGAGAACTGCGAGATTGCAGGCGTGCGCGCTTCTTTTGGAGCCATCTACCGAAATCGGTCCGCACAAACGTTTGTATGTATTGGACAGGCGCTTCGAGGAGCTAAGTTGAAACGCCGAAAGAGGGCGCTGGCAGCGGACAGGCTTCCTGGGCTTGACGACTTGTTCGCCCTCGTTTGGGACAAGGCAATGGCTTCCTTCGACCCCTCGGGTCGGAGATGATCTCGATGGGCACTTCAATGAGTACTTTGATTCGCCTCCGCTACAACACAATGGCCGATGAAAGCCCGGGCGGCGAATGGAGATGGCGCGTGATCATGGAGAGAGATGGCGGTTATGAGGAAGTTCTCGTAAAAGAGCTCTCGATCAACGTGCCGTCATTCTCCCAGGCAGACGAGATGCCTGTTGTTGGGCGCAAGTACCATATTGCCTGCCACGGCACACTCACGGTGAAAGACGGTGTCGGTACCATCAGGTGAACCGAATGAGGCCGCCTCGATTGGGCTGACTCATCCTCACGCTCTAGCCATCTGTCGTGGACTTAAACGGGCGACTGAAGCGATGATCCCGCCAGGCGCCTCGTCCGCAAGGCTGATTGAAGTTCTATTAGCCGCCCTCTCCGGTTGCCGCCTTCGGCCCCCGTTTTTGTAAGCCTCACACCCACCAGGATTGAGCGGGTTGAAATCATGCGCGTCCACTTTTTCGCATCGTCTGCTCACGGCTGCATCATATCAAGGGGCGTAATTCGCCAATCTTAACGCAGTCATGAAACGCCACAACGATTCGTAGCTGAAACCTTTTGCGAAGGGATAACCAAGGAGCGATTCGTTCGCTGCCTTCATAGTCTCAAATTGATCATCCATGCGTCTTTGGTGTTGTTGATCAAGCATCAAGAGGCCCCTGCGAACATTTCAAGCGATCACGCTTTTGGTTGGCGTAACATGGGGAAGAACGGTGGAGAACCGCCGACCTGGACTTCCGTCAAAACACTCCAACCTTGTTGAGCATAAAGTCGCATCGCGTGCGGACTGGTCGCCTCCAAGTGCACAGGTCTCCGCGCGGCATCTGAGATCTTGGTTGCGTGCCGAAGAAGATGCCCTGCGAGCCCTGATCGCTGATGTATGGGATCAATGGCTACCATAGTGACATACCAATGCGGCTGATGCGGATGGTACTTACCGAACGTTTCAAACACTCTTTCGGTTTCGGAACGACGGTGCGCAGGAACGCTCCTTAGAAGGAATTCCATCATGCTGGTGTTGTCGCGCTTTTCGCCAGCTGTGTCCCATAAGATGGCTCCCTTGTCGCCGTGGTTAAGGTATGCGCCGCTCGAATATGGACTGCCGCAGTAATGCTTAATAACTCCGTTAAAATGCTGCAGGTACTCCCGCGGTTCAGGGTACAGCCACCTCAACAAAGGACACATCGTAAATCCGGTTGTTAGGATCGCAAGGACTCTCGAGTAGTCCTGAAGATCGATAGCCTTGATCGATAGTGCGTCCCCATTGGCGGATTGCATAGTGCCTCCTTGCGCTGCCAGTGCCGAACTGTGGCCCTACCGTTCTAGCGCTTTGAATGCACCGACCGCGTGGCCAAAAAACTGCGGTAGCAAAAGCCAGGCCAAAGAATTGTGCGGCTCGTCTTGCTTCTTGGAGTGGAATGTCGTCTTCGAGGGACGGGGACGCGGTTGCCGTCGGGGAGCTAGCGCTTGCGAAAGCGCTAGCCTGGGCTGGCTGATGCGCAACAGCCACCCGAAGGTAAATATCCGCACAACGTTGAGTGAGATGATTCACTCTTCAGACGCCCGGCATTTACCCCACGAGGGTTTCAACGTTCCTTCGCTCTCCTGCCGCCGCGGACCCCCGCGAACTGCCGGTGAGGTGCGGGAGCCGCTCCGCGGGGTGATCCTGTTCAGCTGGGCGGATCGCTGGCCGGGCAGAACAGCCGCCGAAGCCGGCGATCCCTACGAATCTCTCCGAGCCTTCGCGGCCCACAGGAACGCTCGGCCCATACCGTGTCAAAAATCTTACGGCAAGCGATTATCGAAGACGTGAAGCCACCTCGCGGGCGATTGCAGAGGGCGCTTAGCGATTTCACCCGACGTTGGTATGGAATTTGCTGTCTCCGCTCGCGCAGCCACGCGCAATTGCGCCATCGCCACTGATGCCTACGCAACGCGCGCGATCGCAGTGCTCTGCATCAATCAAAGCGTAAGTTTTCTAACATGAAGCCGCTCGTCAAGGCTAAGTCTGAGCCCGGACTCTGTTTACGCGACGAACCCGTGCCCATGATCGGACCGACTGATCTCTTGATCAGGCTCAAGAAGACCGGGATTTGCGGTACGGATTCATATTTTCCGCTGGGATGAGTGGGCTCGCAAAACCGTGCCTGTGCCCATGGTGGTGGGCCACGAGTTCGCGGGCGAAAGAGTTGATCTCGGCTCGGCCTTTCAAGGCCTTGCATGCGGCCAGCGTGTGACGGGAGAAGGCCATGTGATCGCAATGCACGGTCTGGCCTAGGCCGCCCGGACCGCATTTTTGAAGGCACGTAAATTGCTG
Organism: Bradyrhizobium sp. WBAH42; assembly: GCF_024585265.1. Taxonomy (NCBI): domain Bacteria; kingdom Pseudomonadati; phylum Pseudomonadota; class Alphaproteobacteria; order Hyphomicrobiales; family Nitrobacteraceae; genus Bradyrhizobium; species Bradyrhizobium sp. WBAH42. The sequence continues at coordinate 8,173,088 of NZ_CP036533.1, read as the reverse complement.
GATAACAGCAGGAGCTGGCGCAAAGAACGCAGGCCGCAGCGACTATCTCGGAATTCTAATGAGGCTGATCCGATCCATCTTGTTCCACCTGACTTTGATGCTGCTTGCACCTGAACTTTCAGACGCAACGAGTGCTGCCGCTGGCGCAAGTCCTTCGAGCGTCAAAGCTGTGGCGACATTCAAGCAGAATAGTCGCCGAGAGGTGCTACTAAGCTTCAGCAGTCGCGGCCCCTACGACAGCCAAACGACGCTAGCCGCACTCGGTCAACCGGCGAACAACTTCCGGCCGGTCAAGCTGCCTGGCAGTTCCGCGGCGCTGAAACTCAGCCTTATATGTATGATCCGCACGCCCCAACGCCTGACAGTCAATATCCTCGATGGCGCTGATAGGCTTAACATCCCCCTGGTGACGTACGGGATGTGCAATCCTGCGGCCCCGCCTTTTAATCTCCTAGCTGCAGAGACGCCGCGATCAAGCAATACAGCTATCCTCCTCGGAGTTCTGATTGTCGCCTTTCTGACTGTTCTTGTCGTTCTTGTTGTAGAAGTAAACGGCCCAGGTGCGGGCACGTGAGCGAGCAGAGCTGGGCTATATCGCAGTCGCCGTTCAGCTGATCTCCCGCAACTCTTCGCTGGTTGCAATTCAGCGTTCACGCCAAGGGACTCACGGGAATCTGTCCGTCCTCCAGGGTGCGGCAAGACCACACTCCTACACTGCATTACCCGGATGCAGCGTCTGACCAGCGGAGTCTGCTCGGTCGACGGTGATTTGGTAGGATGAGACGATGTCTCAGCCGCACTCATCTACGTCCCATCGGGGGTGTACTTCAGCGGCCGATCTTTTCTTATTTGTCTATCAAAGCGTACTCTCCTGTAGAGCCGGTCAAAACCGAAGACGGCACTGATCGACTTTGACGGTGTGGTCGAACCACTAGTCTTGGGGCACTGCCTGACGATGGGCCTGTCACATCTTTCTCGGGCGCAGCAATGTAGCGCGCTGTTGATCCCAACTCGGCTAATTTTAGTGGCGACCCGCTCATTTGGACTCAACTGCACCGCCAAGAGCAAGCTCTGCCATGTCTTTAAGGCGTGGCTAGCTTGGCACTGTTTTCTGCACCCATCAGGACAGCCGCGGAGACGTCGCTTCGCGTCCGGTCCGAGCGCGCGTGCGTCACTCACGCTGCTTGATCCGCTATCCAGCGAAGGCGGCCTCACCGGGGCCATCACCGGAGCAGTACTTTCTTGCGGCCTTCCCTAAAGTCCTTTGGCCTTTCGCGTGATGCGCTCACCCGTTCGAAGCCGATAAAGGCAAGATCATTGTTGCAGCCTTTGTACGCGCGCGTCCCAAGATTTGCTGGGGCGGTTCTGCGCGATACCCTCGTGCGGCGCTTGAGCGACAATCCTTTACGCATCTTCGCGAAATACACTGCGCAGCATTTCTCGCTCTCATGAATCCAGGACCAAAAGTGATTGGCCCTCTTCGCCGGCAGGGAACTCAGAGCGCCGCGCGGGGCGCGTCCTGGCCAGCACCGATCTACGCCAACCTCGTCTCGGGCGCGGGGCTCCGCGGTTCGGCTACAGCGTCGCGCGTCCTCTTCGGCTTCGCCCCACTGGACAAATATTCCCCTTTTGCCTTCCTTCTTGAAAAAGTCGAGCACAGCTTATCTGCATTGCACCGAAGCAACCGCAATTGCGGCCGCAGAGCAGTTGGCAGCAGACCTCATCAGCTCCCCACGGCCTCTCCTTAACGAGAGACGCGCCCTTCACATGGCTGCGAGAAGAATGAGGCACAGAACTGTCAAGACAAGCTAGATGATCTCGAAGTATCTCCGACGTTCAAAGTCGGTCACTCGATTTTGAACGGCGTCCCATTCCCAACGGCGCGAGCAAGAAAATGCTTCAACAAACCTTTCTCCGAAAATCTCGTTCGCCGCTGCTGACTGTGCGAAACGAGAAGTTGCCTCTGATAGGCTTTGAGGTAGTCTCGCAGTCATTTCCACACTTGCATCACCGGCGATCGACGCGGGTAGTGCCACACCTGTCTCGACTCCCAATATTCCGGAACCAATGGCACATGCGAGCGCAAGATATGGGTTCACGTCTGCGCCAGCCAGCCGATATTCCAGACGATGGACGGATGGCTCCCCCAAGATAGCGCGAACCGCGCAGGAGCGGTTGTCAACTCCCCAGCTTGGACAGATTGGTGCCCAGTAGCCAGGCACCAACCTCTTGTAGCTATTGAAGTTCGGCGCAGCGAGCACACAAAACTCGTTCATGTAGTTCAATTGTCCGGCGATGAATTGCCTCATAAGTTTTGAGAGGTTGCCGGCCGCATTGCTGTCGTGAAACGCATTCTGACCATCCGAGGACATCGAAATGTGAATATGGCCGGACTGGCCCGGCCAATCCTCGGAAACCTTGGCCATGAATGTAGCCATCATGCCTCGCCGTTGCGCCCATGCTTTTATGATCGATTTGAATATGGTTGCTCGATCGGCAGCTTCCAACGCATCACAATGACGAAGTGACGCTTCGACCACGCCCGGTCCCGTTTCGAAGTGCAGTCCGCTGAGAGGTATTCTAGCTTTCTCACAAAGCGCCAATATCTCATCGAACAGCTCATGTTGAGAAACGGAGCGCATAATCGAGTAGCCGAACGGGCCGCGTGTTAAAGGAGCCCATTCACTGAACGGCTTATCCTCAATTGTATCGGCGCTCTCCTTGAACAACATAAATTCAAACTCGAACCCAACAGCGCATCTGTATCCGAGGTCAGCAGCCCTTCTCAGGACCTTACGCAGAACACCCCGCGGGCAGATGTTCTCATGTGCGCCCGCGAACTCGGCGAGGTAGAGATGTTGATTGCCGAGATCAGACACCGAACGGCCGGTGGCAGACAGAATACGCAGGTCAGCATCGCCAAATGCTGATAACGGCTGCTGCGTGAAACTGATTGGGATGACCCGATCCGAACAATCCCACGCCAGCACCGCTTCAGAGAACTTGATGACTTTATCTTGACCCGAGAGATCTTCACCTAAGACATGTTTGCCTCGCAGCACACCGTCGAAGTCGCTTACGCCAATCATCGCTACGCGGGCTGGAGTGGCTCCGGTCAAGGTTGCTTCAGTTGCCATCACTGGCTATCCCGCGCCACGAATTCGAACACCTGATCCATCCGCATTTCTCGCAACTTGTGATAGTCATCATTAAGCTGATTCATGTCGCTATTCACGAGATAGACGATGCCCGGTGTCGACGCCAGATCGATAGTCGGAACCAGCTCTTCACCAATTGGAACGAATGCAATGGCATCCGCAAAGCTCGGGAGTTTGCGGATTGCTTGAAGTCCCGGGTAGCCGGCAACGACACCGCCCCTGTCGGAGATCAGGGAGACACAGAGTGCGTGCGCGTTCCGCTTGTACGGCCCGCGCATCCTCATGTACTCACCAAAGCCCTCGGGATCTGCGTAGCGCCAAGCGGTCAGCGTGACATGGTTATGCCCCAACGCCATCGTTCGTGCTTTTGCCGACATAGTCCCTTGAAGCCTCGCCCCGAAGTCCACCAGAACGGGCCCCCGATGATCGACAATGATCTCGGCATGAGCCGGTCCCTCGAGGATCTGAAGTGCCTGCAACGCACGTTTCAGGTAGTCGGAGAGCTCCTGAACGATTGGTTCGCTGCCGTCCAACAATCTTTCGAGTGAGCAGACGGATGATGCCCCCTCGATAGGAACGGTGTCATAGGTCCAGGCCTCCGTTACCAAGGCATCTCCGTGGATCGAGACGGCGTTTACTGTGTATTGTTGACCGTTTATTTTTTCCTGCCCAAGAGCAAAACGATTCAATGCTCCGACACGGTTCGTCTTCCCAACAATCGCGCTTAGAGCACGCTGAATATCGGACTCTGTCGAGCAAAAGAATACATCCTCGGTGCCCGTGCTGTTCAGAGGTTTGATCACGATCTCGTCGAACTTCGCTTCGCGCCTCCAGCTTGCGATCTCTGCAGCATTGTCAGACACGACTTGTCTGATCGATCGCACACCGGCATAGGTCAGCGCGCAAGACAATCGTGCTTTGTCACGCCGAGCAGCCGATAGGGCGGTCCCGTTTGAAGGTAAGCCCAGCCGCTCGGACAACGAATCGGCGAGTTCGACTCCAGACTCGCAACCCGCGATAACGAACTCAACTTCTCTGCCCTGCAGAGCCTGAAGATGATATTCAACGATTTCATCATACCCCATGCGCTCGCCGGGGCGAATGAGTTCATCGTACAGATCCGCATTGAAATGCGCTTGGAATATGGGTGGAATCCGTGCGGCCGACATCGCATGCACGGTCCGAATTCCATAGCGCTTGAATTCTTCGGGTAGGTAGCGGCCGGTAGAGTATGCGTCCACGACTACACATTTCCGTTCTTTCATGCGGATCTCCGATACTGCAAGTAGATGTTGCTAACAGCGATAGCCGTAATGAGGACATTTCCAACGAACGTATGTGACGAAGGCACGATGCGAGAATCGAAGTACTGGAACAGGAAGGTGACGATGGGGGCGGTGGACAGGACCATGTTGACGGTGAAGGGCTCTACGCGGCGAATGCCCTGCTGAATCAACAGCAAAGGCAAAACGATCGTCGACAGCCCAATTGCTGCGATCGCAAACCAATGCTGCGAGATCTCGGGCACGATAGATGAATGGTCGACCAGCCCCAGCAGCAACAGAATGGTTCCATAAAAACGATGCGCCAGGACCTGTCGGCCGGAAAACCCGCGGTCGAACAGCACCTTGACAAGTATATTCGTGAGGGCGAGCGATAGGCCGGCCACGATGGCCAAGACGATGCCAAAGGACGATCGGGCCCCCCACTCCACGCCCGCATTGCCGCTGGCCGAGATCCAAATCATGTAAGTCCCGATCGTCGCAATCGCGGCGCTCACGACAATATCGGATGTTGGCGGGGCGCCCCTGCGCCTGATCAGGGCGTTCAACCACACTGTTGCGGCAGGCCCCAACGCCACCATGAAAGCGGCCACGATCGCAGGTTCAGCGTATTTCAGTCCTATAAATAGGCCGATCCAGCTGATCGCAGTCACGACGTTGAGTGCGGCAAAGACCAGGAGCGACCATTTTCCGGCTCGTGCTTCGCCTCGCTCATGGCGAGCCAACAAGTTGAACGTTATACAAACCACCGCGAAAGACAGCAGGAGCGCCACGAACACATCCGCTTTCTGAAAATACGATGCCGCATAAACCTCCCCTGCCGCGCTCAGAACGACATAAAGCGCCACAAAGAACACTCCTAGAGCGAAGCCACTCGTCAATCGTCCACCCTTTTTGTCCCCGCCAAGCCGGGCGGAGCTCTCAGAAGCCCCGGCGCGCGCGTCGGATTCGGAGGACGGACCTTTCGGCTCGCGCGGGCCACGTTTAGTTTGCAAGATCACGATCTGCCTCTAACCCTTCTTAGTCCGGCAGTACCCAACACACGCCTCTCCAAATGCTTTGAACAGTTGCTTGCTGAGGAAGTCGGTTGAGACGTGCCATTCGGGGTGCCATTGCACACCGATTTGCAGCGTCGGAGCGCCAATCACTGACGCTGCCTCGACCAGACCGTCAGGCGCCCACGCCTCGCGCCTCAGCGCTGGGGCAAGCACCTCGATGCCTTGATTGTGCAGCGAGTTGACCTGCGCTTCGATCGTTCGCGCGATTGGCAAGAGTGCGCCATCGGATGATATCCTGACGCGGTGCGCGGCATCGTACTGACGGTCCCTGGGACGATCTGGCTTCTCGGCATGCATGGCGCCGCTTTCTCGGCTCCACTCCGTAAGCGATGGGCGGAGTGTTCCGCCGAAATAGACGTTGAGTTCCTGAAGCCCACGGCAGATGCCCAGAATAGGCATTCCGAGGACGATGGCGCTCTCTATGGCCACGGCAGAGAGCCTGTCCCGGGGACGGTCAAGGATCCCAGGCTCAACATCCTGCCGATCAGGATCCAAGGACGCGGGCGCTGACAGGACTGCGGGGTCCACGTTCGATTCATCGCCTGTCAAGACCAGACCGTCCAGCCGGCGCATGATGGCCGGGAAGACCCCCTCCATAGCATCTTCCGCGTCGACGGTCGGCAATATGACACAAGCCACTCCCGCATGACGATGGAGTGCCTGCACGTACTTGCGCCGTAACCAGTCGCGATGCACACCATCGACCAGAAGACGGTTCGAAGTGACGGCGACAACGGCTTGGGTGCGCTCGGGCTGTTGCAACCTCACGCCACCGTGCCTCGCGTGCGAACCTCGGCAACGGACTGCTCATACAGCCGCCGATTACGCTCTTTCAACTGAGTTATGACGCTAGGCTGACCTTGAGGTCCCTTGACAAAGAGCCCGCCCCAGGTGGCGGCGACCTTCGCGTAGCTTGGATCCTGCATTCGGATTTTCTGCGCCTTACGCAACAGCCAAAACGGGATACCGGGTGAAAGGTGATGCTCAAGGTGGTACTCATCCAGATTCTGTCCCAGAATGGCTCGTTCGACGAAGCTTCCTTTCCGATTCCTCGTAAGATAGACGTTCTGCGTCTCTGTTTCGCACATGGGTGAATGCTCAGCGAGTTCGATAAACCAGCCGAGGACCTGAAACGTGGTGAGATAGGGCACGATCCAAAACAGGACGACGATATGTAGCAGACCAAGAGCATATGACCCGGCCAGGATGCTGAACCAGAACAGATAGAAGCCATACCTGTCGACAAGTATGCCTGAGCGGCTCTGATCTTCGGTCTCTTCGATCGAAAACCGATTAGTCCAAAGATATTTCAGATACGCTACTGTCGCGCCGCCGAAGATCGGCTTCCAGATGATGTTGAAAGTATATCTCTCTGGAGGCTGCACATCGTAGACGCCGCTGGCCAGGAAAAACTTCAGGTCTGGATCCTTGTCCGGGTCACCGAGATAGGGATGATGCAAGTAGACATGTGAGATCCGGTAGGCCCAGTGGCGCTGGAACAAGGGATAGGAAGCGAACAGAATACCCAGGACATAATTCCAAGTCGTGTTCTTCGCGAGCGTGCGGTGAGCCGCATCGTGAGCGATGGTTGTCAATCCGCGTTGATAGGCACCGATCAGGAGAACGGCCAGCGGGTAGAACCACCACGAGACAGACACGGTCGCAAGCGTGCACGCTGTGATGACAGCGTAATCTTTCACGATGTAGGCGGCCCCAGTGATGTTGTCCGGCCTTAGCTCCGAAAGCTGCTTATTGATCTCCCGACTGAATTGAACGGCCTCATAGCGTGATGACCTCAGTTTCCAAGCGTCTGCCTGATTCATGAGAACCTCTTCCTGATCGCCTTGCAGGTTGTCAGATTGCGGAAAGCGCCTTGTCCAGATCGCGCACGATGTCGTTAACATCTTCGATGCCGACACAAAGCCGGATTGAGCCCCCAAATATGCCGGCGGCTTCGCGCTTTTCCCGCGGGACAGTGGTGTGGGTCGTCGAGACAGGATGAGTCACGAGCGTGCGGGCATCTCCCACATTGGAAACGTGATACATCAAGTCAACGTTCTGGATGAACTTGCGCCCGGCCAGTTCGTCTTCCACTTCGAACATGACCATCGCCCCATGTCCGTATGCGGTGTTGAGTGTCTGATCGACGATTTCCCGATCGGCGCCCTCAAAGAGGCCCGGGTAGAAGACGCGACGCACTTTAGGATGCTCCTTTAGAACGCCGGCGACGATCCTGGCATTCGCGCAGTGCTGCTTCATGCGAACCGGCAGCGTTTCAAGCCCTTGGATCAGTTGAAAGCTCGCAAACGGGGCGATGGCTGCACCCGTATCGCGCAACCAGGTCATGCGAGCCTTGAGGAGAAACTCGCTCTTTCCTAGATCATCGACATCGCGCACAGCGTTCTGCCAGACAATTCCGCCATGCGCTTCGTCGGGACCGTTGAACAAGGGAAAGCGGGAGGCTCCCCGATAGCTAAATTTGCCGCTGTCAACGATTAGTCCGCCGAGCGTCGTGCCATGACCGGATATATATTTTGTTGCAGAGTACGTCGTAATTGCAGCGCCCAGGTCTGACGGCCGACATACCAGCGGCGTCGTCGTATTGTCTACGACCAGAGGCACGCCGTACCTTCGGCCGATTTCCGCCAGCTGTTTGACGGGGAGCGGAATCAGACAGGGATTCGAAATTACCTCTCCGAACAGGCAAATCGTGCGATCATCAATGGCACGTTCGAACGTCTCGGGCCTTCGAGGATCTGCTGTCCTCACGCTGATTCCCAAACGCTTTAAGGTGTTGTGGAGCAGGTTCCAGGTATTGCCATATAGATAAGGAGAGGCAACGATATTGTCCCCTACTTCGCCACTTGAAAGGTTGACGATTGCAAGGAACGTTGCCGCTTGACCTGACGCAACGGCGAGCGAGTCGCTGCCCATATCGACCGCGGCGTAGCGCTTCTCCAGCGCGCGAGTCGTCGGATTGATAATCCTCGTGTAGGTGAACCCATCCGCTTTGACGTTGTAGACGTCAGCGATGTGATTTAGATCGCCATCGAGTTCATAAGCTGTGTTCTGGTAAATCGGCACTGCGACGGCTTTTGTCACCGGGTCGCGTCGATAGCCCGCATGCAGAACAGCGGTCTCGGCGGAATGCCGCAGCTGCCGGTCCCCAGCTGCTTGAGCCGGCATCTTTACGCGCGCCCCATATGCCTCTTGGCCCGACGCCGGCCTTGCTGACCGAGCCTGACCGGAGCGGAAATATGTACGAAAGGCGCATCCCAACTGCTCAATCCAGCTGGATTGGATTTCCCCAATGCAACCGACCCGAAAGCTCCGCGTCGCAAGATGCAGCTTCGAGTAGACGTAAAGGTTATGGGCCGCCAAGTGGCGATACAGCCCATCGAATCCTGGCTGGTCCACTATTCCGGGCGGCGCACTGAACGCAACACAGACCGGGGACTGCAACTCGGGGGACAACAACGGAGCCACTATCCCTTCGAGTTCCTTGATGAGGTCGTTTCTGACCTTCTCGTACCTGAAGCGCCTGGCATCGATGCCTTCCTCGTGCAGAATCTTCAAAGCCATTGTCGTTGCCTGAACGACGTGGGTTGGAGGGGTCGACCGCCACTCACCCGTGCGCTCGAGCGAGCGCCATTGATCTCTCACATCGAGCACAAACGATCTCGGTTCTTGAGTCACATTCTCCAGTAGCTCGCGCGAGGCGATGACGAACGCTACTCCCGGGGGCCCTTCTATGCACTTGTTGCTCGACGTGACCAGTACGTCAGGTCCACGCTGGCTCAGATCGATATTGAGGGCGCCGAACGAACTCATCCCATCGATGATAGTCTTTACGCCACGTTGCCTCGCCACCTCCACGATCTCGTCCAGCGGATTGACGATTCCGGTTGTCGTCTCACAATGCACGAAACACAGGTGCGTAATGCCAGGATTTCGGCTCAGATACTCGCTGATCTCTTCCGGATCCAACGGATCCGTCGCGCGCTTAACGAGCTTCAGTGCTTCGATACCCCACAGCCGCAAAATTTGAAGAATGCGCTCGCCATAGATGCCGTTCACGCAAACGAGCGGCCTGTGGGCTCGGGACACAAATGAGGAGAGGGCCGCCTCCATTGCAAAGGAGCCGCCTCCTTGAATAGGCACCACCGAATATTCCTCACTGTTTCCCAGCAAGTTGAGCATCAGCCGCCTCATGCAGGCGGTCACCTCCTTGAACTCGTCATCGCGAGACGCGAGATCAAGCTGCATCTGGCTCCTGACCGCCAGCGATAATGATAATGGACCAGGCGTCAGCAACGACCGCTGTCTTGTCAAACCATTCCTCCTAACATTGTATTGGTCGATGACCTTGAGTACGCACAGTAGGGAGCGCCGTGGCGTTCGTCCCATTCCTCATCAACAGCTTCGAATGAAGCGACATGTACCGTGGACGCGTTTCGCGTCGGCATCCGAAAAGGCTCTCGGATGACAACCTCCATATCTCATCGCGGATGGAGAGCGATTTTTCACAAAGCTCCTCATTGAGGCCTTCAGACCTCCCAAGTAGCCTTTGGCACTAAGCACTCGGGCGCAACCGGCGCGAACGTACGCTCTCATCCACTGTCACGCATGGCAAGCTTGAGCGCGATCGCCCTCTTGCAGCTATGAAGCGCCAGCCTGCGAACAATTTACGTGTGAGCCTGTCCGGTCAGGCACGCTTTACGGAAGCAAGGCGCTGCAGCCAGGACTCGACGTGCCCGGATTATCGATGCCTGGCACACTCGATGATGGTGGTTCGCAGCGGGAGCCTAATGCGTTCCCTTGGACTTGATACATTTGCACTCCGTCGCTGGTGGAGGACTAGGACGACGATGACTGTCCATTTCGGAGATCGTACAACTTGACGTTACGGGCGGTTCAACCCTCTCCGGGGATTTTCTCACGTAAATTTTCCCGACGTGCTCTCATTTGGCGGCGACAAGCTGACGTAAGGAGCAGAGGACAGAGGATTCATAGTGCGGTTTTCGGCGAGCGGCCGTACGACAGAGCACGTTGTCCTGATTTGGTGGGAGTGCGCGGAGCCGAGTCCGGATGAGTGGCGGGTTCATCATTTAAATTGATCGGTTGATCGGCAGCATCCATTGTTCGCTACCACACGCCGCTCGCTGCGAGACATCTCACCAGCCGATCGTCCGGTGAAGGTAGTCGTCCGTTAAGAAGGCGAATTGAGCGGGGCGGGACGGCCGAACGTGCGCCATAGCTGGAGCAGGATGAGGCACAAGAGTTCTCTGAGCCAGGCGAGGATGCGGCGGAAGTTGTGGCCGACGGCTGAGAGGATGACGTTAGCCGCATCGCCGGCGCGGCCTTTGAGGTAGCAGCGGCCGAGGTGACCATCGGCCTTCAGGTGTCCGATGATGGGTTCGATGGCGGAGCGGCGGCGCAGCTCGCGCTTTGTAGATCGTCGCCTCGGAAACACCGTGCTTGCGAGCCAGGTCGGCTGTCTTCGCCCCAGCCTCATGCTCCTTCAATACCGCGATAATCTGCTCTTCCGTGAACCTTGCTCGCTTCATCTGTCCGTTCTTCTTCGGGCCGGACTCTAACTCCTTCTGGAGGAAATACGCAGTGGCAGGTCACAGTGAATACAACGACGACCTTGCCAGGGAATGGACGCGGGGTCTTCGGATCCGCCGCAACATCGCCTACGGCAGCTTGGCCTTCTTCTCCAGTTGGTGCCCCAAGGGCACCTCCATGCAGAAGCTGGTGTCGGTAGAAGGCCATCGCTAGCCCATCGAGGACAGCTTCGAAACCGCCAAGAACGAGCTCGGCCTTGATCACAACGAAAGCCGCTCCTGGCATGGCTGGCATCGCCATGTCTCACTCGTCATGCTGGCCTTCGCCATGATGGCCGTCATCCGTCATCGGGCCAATGCTGAGCCAGCGCTCAAAAAAACGCGACGACGGCGCACCAAACATCGTTCCTGATCCGCTGGTCGATCCAGGAAATCCGTCGCATCGCTATCAAGCTCGCTCAACGGCGCATCTCGATCGACCGTGTTCTCGCATCCTCTGGAGGCGAGCTCACCAGGCCGACGCTCGCCGCGCTCACCTCAGAGACGAAAAATGCAACTGTAATGCTAACTTAGATGAGCCCAGAGCCTCTCTTCGCGAAAAGCCTAATCAGTCTCAAATTATCTGACGTCGGACAGGTTGCCAACTGTGCTGTTCAACAAGGACCTACAGAATGCAGGCGTGAGCTTGCCGCGGTGGATCACGACGTTTTCGTGCCCCATCGCGGCTCGCGCGCTCTGCCAGTGCCGATTGTAGCCGCGCTGTTCATTGGATTTCACATGGCAAGCGGCGAATTCGGCGTCAACCGTCGTCGCCAACTGCCACGCATGTACCGGCCGCTTCGTATGGATGTGCACCCACATCGGATTCGCCGCCGCACCGTTGCGCAGCGCCTTGGGCCGCAGCTTAATCTCGAACAGCGTCCCCGGATCGCCGCTCAACGCGCGCGGAGGATCCGGAGGCTCCAACTCCCCGGCCGCCCGCAACTGTTCAAGGTAGTTCTGCGAGGGAAAGCCATAGCTCTTCATGCAATCGATCATGATCGCGGCTCTTTGCCTCTTCAATGAGTTTGCCTGTCCCTGCACCTCGGAATACATCGTCTTGAGCCGGACTATCTTGTCGTGCACTTCGGGCACTTGCGCGGGCGTGAGCAAGCCACTTCGACGAGGCTCTTCCACCGCGGCCCCACAGGCTTCGATCTCGGCGGCCTGTCTGTGGAGGCGCTCGACGACGATATTTAGGACGTGGTCGGCGTCCTCGGGTTTCATCTGACGCGCTTGCGAGACGGCGCTTTGCTGAGCGGGCAGATCAAACTGCAAAAGTTCGTCCAATCGCTTGAGCATTCCCGTCAGCGCTTCTCTGGAGGGCGGAGCCTGCCACATCAGCAGGTTTCCGCTCGCCGACGATGACGCCCGCGCGCGGGCCTCCTCCGCGCTCGTGAGTTTCTTTGTACCCAGATCCGAGAGTACGATAACCTTGCGTGTTGAGCCCGTGCCAGCGTCGGACCCGGCGAGCTGCGGCTCAGCGCCCCCAGCTGTCGAACTCCCCTCGCCTGCGGCCGCTGCGCGCCTGCCTTTGCCCTTCCTGCGCGCTGCAGTGCCTTCGCCCACCCCGGCAGTATGTTCCGGCAGCACAGCCCAAGCCGGCGGTTCAATCGTGGCTGGCGTCTTTGGCTGAAGTGCCAGCAGCCGCATGACTTCGTCCGCTGTAAGCCACGCACCTTCCACTATCTGATCCAGCAATTTTAACGGAAGATCGGCTCCCGCGCCGGCGTCCGTCAGGCTGGCAACCATGCCGCTCACTCCTGACGCAAATTCCGAAAGCCGCTCCATGACTCCTTCCAGAACGTCACGGTGCTCAGCGTCAAGCGGCGCTCCGTTGCCGTTCATCACGGCCTCGGCCGTCGAGGCGAATGCCGGAACAACATCCTCGATGAAGGTCCCGAGCAGACGCACCCGGCCGTCTCCATCGATAAGGGCGTCTCGCACGGCTGGTCCCAACCTGCTCGCTAGGGAGAGCTGCGCGAGAGTGATCTGCGATTCCAGATACTTGTACTTCGTATTGAGTGCATAGCCGGTATGCAGTCGTAGCGCGGCCTCTTCGGACTTCCGCAACTCGGGCGTGCTGCTTGGTAGGTCGGCAGTAGCCGCGCAGACGGACTGCATCCGCTCCGAGCGCAATGCCCTCTTTCTCCACCACTCCATGCAGTGCTCATAGTAGGGCTCCACGCCTGAAAGCACGCGGTTCAGCTGGTCAGGCGAAGCGGTGCGGATGATCCTGCCGAGCAGGGCTGCCGCTTTGTGTCTGCTCTTCTCCAGGTCATCGAAAATCGTAGCAGCCACGGCGTTACCTTCGTCGGCCGCGCCCAGCGTCTCATCGCGGAGCTGGCGAGCCCGATCGTCGGGCAGAATGCGCCTCGCCAAACCTGGTGGCAGAGCAGCGTAGTAGTCCAGAACTGCTGAGCCTGCCTTGACAACTTGATCGATCAGCTCTTGCCTCTCGGACAAGGTCCGGCCGCCCCTGGCTGCCCTACGACAAGTGTTAAAGTCCTCAAGCAGGCTGCCCAACGTTCGCTTTGCTGCCTTAACCTCATCTCTTGTTGGCGCCGCCACATCCGAAGTTGGTTGCCGGTTCACGAGCGGCGCGGTTCTATCTTGAGGCCCGGAGCGCATCCGCTCCACGACGGCGTCGAAAGATTGACTGCGTTCCCCAGGGACGAGGCCGAACTCCAGGCTCGAACTGCTCGATACCCCAGTGCTGTCGGCTCCTGCAGCTCCAACGTACGATTTGCCAGCTCGGCCGATGCCCGTCATATTTTATCTCCGATAGAAGAGTCGAGAATGCGCAGCCTTCCTGGCTAAATCGCTTCGCTGACGAGTAGCTGACCAAGAGCGTTTTTCCCGATGCACAAGCCCATGTCGCCTCGGGTCCACCTTTCATCGCAGCTGCTGTGCTGCTGAAGAGAGCGGATGCCGGGATAACCGCCTCAGCTGCGGGATCATCACCTGCAGTACATGAGCGCAGCCTGAATCGCGAATTTTCGCGAGCGCGCTGGGGGCAGCACACCGTCACTCGAAAGCCTTGCATTGGGGGTTCATTTTCCTCTGGAAATTGCACGCGATCGGCGCAGCAATGGGCGCGCGGACGTTTCGGGCGAAAATCCGTACGCGGGACATCGCGCATAATCTAGTGTCCTAAACCACAAGTTCATGGCGTTTTAGGCCTTGGCTGATTGTGAGCGCAGAAGCGTTCGATGGAGGCTGAGAATTTCGTCAGCTGATTTGGTCCATCGGAATGGGCTCGGGTCGGCGTTGTGCTGTTCGATGAAGGACGTGATCTCAGCACGTAGCTCCGCCACGCTGCGGTAGATGCCGCGCCTGATTTTCCGCTCGGTGATGAGGGCAACGAAACGTTCGACCTGATTGAGCCAGGATGAGCTGGTTGGCGTCAGGTGGACGTGCCAGCGCGGTCTCTTGGCCAGCCATTTACGGATCAGCGGCGTCTTATGGGTTGCCTAATTGTCCTTGACGAGATGGAGGTTCAGATCATCCGGCACGGGACTTCGATCTCATCAGAAACTTGCGGAATTCCGTGGCCCGTGGTGCCCGTAACACTTGCCGATGACCCGGCCGGTTGCGATGTCGAGAGCGGCAAATGCGATGTCGTGCCATGGCGCTTGTAGTCGTGACTGCGGCGTTCCACCTGACCAACGAGCACAGCTAGCTCTGTCGAGTCCACCATGCGTTCGACGCTCTGGACGAGCTGGCTCCATGAAGCTTCATTGGCCTCACGATAGCCCAGCGACCTGGCAATCGACAGACCAGACGCCGAGAGCCCCATTGAATCCTGAGCGCTGGGCGATTGTGGCGGCCGACCTAGATTGCCACCAACGTCGTTGCTCATATTGTTTCGGCGTGATGCCGCTCAATGAACAGCATTGGTAGTTTATTGGGACCGCAAAGGCTTGCATGATCGCCATAGGAGGCGCGCCGAACACATAGCTTTCGCTATGGGTTGATTGGCCTCGCGCCTAAGGCTGGAAAGAAGGGCTTTGGATGCAAAATGAATGACTTGGGTTCGCGAGCCCGTGCTACGCCTTGAGAGAGAATTCCAACACTCCTTCGGGGGAGGAGTGCTTAGGGAAAGGGCGATATCCGGCTCACATAGATTTAGACGCTATTATCGACAGCCACGGTTGTCGTAATGCTGCCGTCGGATTGACGACAATGTCGAAAGCTCGTCGATAGGGCTACAGCAGGATGGCAGCCTCGTGCGAATGGAGCGGCAATCGCCGAAGAACTTGTCCTGCCTCGCCGACAGTTTGCTGGCGCCACTGAGTGGTATGGCATTTGCTGATGCTTTCCTGTTCTCTGGACTACAGGAGAAATTCATGGCGGATAGGCGAGAGGTTGTGCTGTCGGAACGGGAAAGACAGTGTTTGCGATGGGTCGAGGAAGGGAAGTCATCCTGGGCTATCGGAGTGATCCTGAAAGTGAGCCTGAACACCGTCAATTTTCATGTCAAGAATGCGATGCGAAAGTTGGAAACGACCAGCCGGACGCAGTGCGTCGTCAAGGCGCGGCGTTTGGGTCTTCTTTGAGCCGCGGTTTCGGTGGCGCTGTGGCGAAATACAAGAAAACGTCACGTGGCAAGTGTACAGCGATGATAGAGGTGCTGATACTATGAACAGTGCGTACTTCCATGTCATCCCTGATTGCTACGGTGAGGCGCAACGCGGACAGGGTAATTAAGCTGACGGCGCACGCGCATCACACTCTTGAAAGTTGGACGGTCGGTCGAATCCCAATGTCCGTCGTCCCCTTGCTGGCGTGGCGGTTCGATATGTGTCGGAAGCTGAAATCCGGTGATCATAGCGGCTGACGTGCTGAGATTGTGATCACCGAAACGCGGCTCGGACGGCGCGAGCCGGACCTTAAGTCCGCAATGATGGTCGGCAGACGCATTTCCAAAACACGCTGCTGGTACACGCACGAACTAGGTTAACCAAGTTCGGGTGTTTCTCGCGAAACGTTGCTGGCTTAGTAACCGACACTTCGCGGACCATCAATGCAGACGTCGTGCTTTTGGATTATTGGGGCGTGTTCGATGCGTGCAACTCTCTTGTGAACCGTTCGCCGCAGCAACTGAAGCGAAGGTCAAATCGTCATCCGGATGCACAGGAATGGAAGCGAAGTGCGGTCGCGTCAGGGGCTTTCTATCGTTTGCATATTAGGCGACAGCTAGGCGATCCGACAGAAAAATGAGACGAGACCTTCGCATCTATGCCGTGATGTTTTTTGCCGCTGCTCTTGATGGCCGGAAGACTCTTCGCTAGATCACAAAGGTTCACTAAGGAGGTGCCGACGTGGCAATGGGTATTGTGAAGTGGTTCAATCCAACCAAGGGTTATGGATTCATTAGGCCCGAGGATGGAGGCCCCGATGTCTTCGTGCACGTCAGTGCCGTGGAAAAGGCCGGTTACACCACTCTCGAAGAGGGGGCCCGCGTAAGTTATCAGCCCAAGGCTGGGCGTACGGGCAAGATCTCAGCTGAAGATCTTCGGGTTGGCTGATCCGAGCGCCGGATGACGTCTTGGACGAGAGCGGGGTCTCTGTCTCGGGTTGATGAGGATAGTTGTCAGGTAATGGTGAGGTCTTGTTGACGTGACCAGCTCCCCTTCTCAGCTGAAGCAACATAGCCGAGGCGTGCGCCGTCCCGGCATTTGAGATTGCGACACCGGTGAAGCGCTGTTGGCGCAGAGCCGTCAGTCCCGTGACAAAAAGTTCTCGGTGCGGGCTGGTAGTAATTGTGGTTCGAGTGCGGTGATTGTTTCACTACGAGAGCCGAGCTAGAAGAGCGCGTTAGCATGGCGCCGCACCGTGCTCTGGCGCGGAGTTTGGCGTGTCTGCTCTGCCTGAACTGCCTGCTGAAGATGGTCCGGAATTTATTGCCTGGCATGCGCCGCCTGAGGCACGAACTCGTCTTGGACCTCCATCAAAGCCGTCGGGCTCGACGCGGAGGATTGTCCCGAAAATGAAAGTCAATGACTTGGGTCAAGAACATGCGGCTTGATTTAAAGAAGCCAATCGATAACGCAAGCGCCAAGGAGGGCGGAGAGACATCGAGAATGATGGGGCTAAGGCGCCCATGAACTCATTCTGGTGCTTTGCGTTACGACACGGATTTGCGCCTGCAGCATGATCGTACCATACGCTACCTTGCGGGTAATCAGCGGAATCCGGTTTATGCGCGCCGCATCGTCGCCCCTCTTGAGGCAGTCACTCTGCAACCCGTCCATTCGGGGTACAAAATTCCACTGCTGAGCAACTGACCCTTTGAACTGGTAGAGCCAAGTAGGATTGCCATCTTTCGTGACGCGGCTTTTGTTGTCGATGCACAGCTTAGCGTCGGCGACACTCAGAATAGCAATTCCCATCGCTGCTTGGGATCGGCAGGGTTGTAGACTGCGAGCGTCAGCGCTACTTCCAGCGATGCGATCGCCTTCCTGTGCGATTGCGAGCTTACCTGCACTTGAGTTCAACGCTGATACGCGAATGTCGGGTTGCAAACATTTTGCGTCCTGATGGACATGGAGACAGAACAAAATAGGATACACTTCACAAGTATACACAGCCCAAGCAAGGTACAGCAGCCTTTTGGAAGAAAGGCACGGTGCTTGCTTGGGTGCAGTGAGCGTCACCGGTCTTGCAGGGGCTGTGATGCTGGGGCGGGCCTGACATGTTCAAGACCATTTCGGGTCCGTCCCGTTACTGATCGCGAGGCAACATGAAGCAACGTATTCGAGCGGCTTCAGCGGCTAACGCATTCGCTTATGCGCTCGGTCGCGAAGTCCCCGGCGTATACGAACAAGGAGGCCGCAGGTACAACAGAATCACAGTCCGCGTAACCGGGAGCATAACAAACGGTTACGACTTCGAAAGTGAATGCCACATCGCAGGTCGCTACCGAGTATATATCACTTCGGAGCGGAGTCGCATTGGCTACTGAGGCCCAAGTGCCCAGGAGTCTATAGCGGTCTTGATTATTGCACCTCAACCTCCTTCTCCGTGAGAGTGACGGACAATGGTGTCCAGATAGTCGATTGGCGGAGGAATTCCTTCACATACAACGTCTGGTCGGGTGGTCCGCGCAATAGGAAGCCGACGATGGAAATTGTGCTAGCAATTGGCGCTGTACTCGTTTTCACCGCAATCACGGTCGCTTGCCTGTGGGCGCTTGGAGCCTGGCGTGGCTGAGTATCTTGGTGAATGAGCCGATGGAGAAAGCGTTGTTACCATGCCGCTCCTTCTCGTTGATTTTCTGTGCCATCCGGATTGGCCCGATTGAAGGTGAGACAGTTCGTTCCGAGCGGCGCAGGTGCGTAGCATCGCGACGTAGGGTGCAAGCGGGCCACGAACTGATCTTCGACCAGGCTGGGCCAAACGCGGTTTCGGAATTTAAGCGTGAGATCAGTATCGTGAACAGCCGTGGCATCAGATTGCGAGGAGCCTCCAACGCTCTTCTGCATTGCGGATCGACTGCCGATCTCGCACAGCACCGTCAGTCTGGCGTTAACGCCCGCCACTGCGGCTCACGCCACAACGTCCTCGCAAAAATGGTGGGAGCACTCTGGCCGACGGTTGCCGTAGCGAGCGCTGCTACAGACTCGTGGTTTCGGCTTTCGCTGTCTTGCTCAACACATCGGTTGTTTCAGTCGCGACAAATAGAGCTGCCGGCAGCCAGATGGCGCGAGAAAAACTACAGGATTCTGTCTATGAAAATGCTCGAGGGCATTGGCATGTCGGTTGCTTGAATGTGTGACGGCACCAATTTGGTCATGATATTCCTTCAGCACCCGATCCAGGTATTCAAATGAAACGTGCCCACTTCATCAATGGCTGAGGTCTCTTGATGCACTTTTCAAAACGCGTGCCAGCATCGCGAACTCTGCTACCTTCGGATTGCCGTTTGCTTTGCCAGCCAGAATCCGACGGTCCTACAACGGGCTCGCGACCAATGGCGGTCCTCAACAAGATGGTGCACACCGGGGTTAAGACGTTACGCTTCTGGACGATCGTTTGTGCCACCTTTAACCCGTGGCTCAAGCGCCCGTATCGGCGAGATGCCAAGCCTGGGTTCTTGGAGCTAAGCGCCGGCCTTGCATCGGTGGCCACACATGGTCAATGAGCTGTTGCAGGACGATTGGGATCCTGAGAAAATAGTCAGGCAGATGGACGAGCTCAAGGTCAAGCTGCTTCGGGCCCAATCGGTCGTCGCCGAATGTAAGGCAGGATTGGCGGATTTGGAGCTGAGGCTTGAGCGTCGAGCAATCTCATTGCCGATCGATGAACGCCACCGCAATTCTGCGCCAAACAATTCAATACGTGACGCTACCGCGCGAACCGCGAAGCATCGATGATCCTGCTCACCAGGAAGCTGCCGTGGCGTTTTCCAGGCGATCATGAGACCATTGAAAGCTGCCGTAACCCAAGTTAACGGCGAGAGTACCGACCGGCTTGCGAGGCGTCATTTTTACGGACCGGGCGGGCGAACTGGAGGCCTGCCGTTATGCCGAGCGGTTTGGTGGTCGCGGTGCGTTGGGCCGGCGGATGGGGCGCGGAGTAACACCACATGCGGGACGTCTCCCCGCGGTGTTGACTAAAGCCTCCTGTCTGGAGGGCTGCTCACGCACATGTCAGGATTGAACGTCAAGAGCTGTCCCCCTTACTCAGGGCCAGTTCGGTCGTTTTATCCGTCTTCCCGGCCGTAACCTCGTCAGCTTTTCGAAAGCTTCTCCGAATACGGATAAACCCATCGATCCTGGACGGGAGGCGGGCGTGCACTCGCACAATTTCGACCTATCTAGTGCTGCCCCTCCACCATCGGTACAGCACGCCTGACTAAACGATCAGCAGCCGAGACTGGCGAAAGAAGATGCCTTTGAGCCGCAACTGAATACAGCGCCCGTGGCAGGCCTTGACTCGATGCCGCGGTCGCAATCCGCCGTCGAATGTCTCGCGCGCGGATCATGATTACATTCACGAGATGGTGAGCGGTCCAAGTACTCGTCGGAAACTCTCAACATCTACGGCTGAGAAGTATCTTCAGATGCTTTAAAGGGGCGGATTTCCCCGGTGAGGGCAGCCAGTCGCTCCAGGCCAGTGATGACAGTACACTAAACCAGCTCGTCAACACGGTGTTCAAGGAGAACAAGCACGCAGGTGTGGCTTCCCAAACGCTTCAAGAACAGCGCGGAGCTTCAGCAGCAGCAGTCGAGGTCAGGCGCGGGTGAGTGCCGCGGCTTCGGCGGGTACTGGGCGTACACCAATTGCTCCCAGTGAGGCTGATGCGCCGCTTATCGAAATCGTTATCAAGAGCAAGCACTGGGCACCGACGACTTTGTAGATGCAAAAAAGCCGAATCCGGCGACCCGCTTGATTGGCGCGAGAAGGCCGACCATTGACGAAGCTGTCGGATTTTGAACCATCGCATGACGCTTCGTGTTTTTTGCGCATCTGCAAAGTGCTGCTGCGCAGGTACACGGTCCGGGCTGCTGCGTCTTATAAATATCATCTTGCGCGCGCCAGCGACGCGCGCGGCGGCAAGATCTAGCCAGCGGCTCCATACCGATGGGGCGTGGATGCCCGACAAAGCACGAGGAGGTCGATGACAAAGCTCTTTCGCAACTTGGCCCTATTGTTCATACTGACCTCCATCGTTGTCTTCCCCGGCGCGAAAGCGCAAGACCGCCGGACTATCACCGAGCCTGTTGCACCTCATACGGTGTGCGAACGCCTCGTGCCGTCTGGCAAGCAAGATACGACCACGTTGCAAAATGCCATCGACCAATGTCCTTCCGGGGCCGCCGTGTATTTAGGGCGTGGCGAGTTCCGGTCGGGCCCACTCGAGATGAAATCGGGTGTGACGTTATGGGTCGGACGCGGGGCGACGCTGATCGCCATCCCCGACCCTGCTGCTTACGACAAGGGCCTCGGACAATGTGGTCGTATTGCGGAAAAGGGCGGCGGATGCCGGCCATTCATCAGCTTTTCCAAAACGAGCGGCGGTGGCATCTACGGAGAAGGCATCATCGATGGTCAGGGGGGCGCAATAATTGGCGGCGGCGCGGAAACCTGGTGGCAGCTAGCGCGCCGCGCTCAAGCCCAGGGCGGCAACCAGAACGCCCCGCGCTTGATCCAGATCGATCATGCGCAGGACATCACTTTCTCTGGTGTCACCTTGCGCAACGCTCCCAACTTTCATGTCGCGATGAACCGGGTCCAAGGTGCCACGTTTTGGGGCCTCATAATCGATTCACCGGCGGATGCGCGCAACACCGATGGCATCGATGTTGCCGCGAGTCAGGATGTGACCATTACCCGCAGCTTGATCCGTACGGGTGACGACAACGTCGCAATCAAGGCCGGCGACAATGGCTCAAGCAGCCATATCTCGATCATTGATAACTATTTCGGCTGGGGGCATGGCATGTCGATCGGCAGTGAGGTGAATTCCGGGGCCAGAGACATATTGGTGCATAATCTGACGCTGGATGGTACGACGTCCGGCCTGCGCATCAAGAGCGATGTTAGCCGAGGCGGTCTGGTCGAGAGCGTGACTTATGAGTACGTGTGCCTGAGGGGCAACCGGTGGCCGCTAGCTTTCGATGCAAAATATGATCCGCGCGCACAAGGCACGAGAATTCCGGTCTATCGGCGAATCGTTCTCCGTCATGTGCATGGCGACACCGGTGTGTTGCTGATCCGCGGCGTAGACGAGGAGCATGCACTTGACGTGACACTCGAAGATGTCCGATTTGCCGACTCCGCCATTTGGCAAGTTGAACATGCGAACGTCACCGCAAAACACTCTGACGTATCACCGCCGCTGCCCGGACAAGCTGCAAAACCGCTGCTGCGCGGCTCGGAGGTATGTTCCAGGGCGTTCCGCAACAGCAATCGGTAAGCACTACATCCGGCGCCGAACTCGGGTGGTGAGTTCAGCATCTGGGCCAAGATTACTGGTGCTGACGAAGGTCGGCCTCATGTCCGGACTTGTTTGCAATTGTCTGACGGTTTGCAGGGCCGGGAATGCGAAGGTGACGTGGAGGTTCTGATTTGGCGCGAAAAATGTGTTGCCCATGCGCTGCGGCTATCCCGCAGAGATAGGCTCTGTCGACTGCGTCGAGGTGCCGCTGACTCAACGAAGTGTAGGATCATGCGTATTTTCGTTCACCCTGCTGCACTTCTGACGGGATGTTTCTGCATGTCGTCAGCATACGCTCAGCCACTGTTGGTGTCGCATGCCGAGAATGCAGCCTATCACTCCGTGCAGCAAGCTATCGACGCATTGCCGGCGGAAGGCGGAGATGTTCGGATCGCGCCCGGTATCTATCGTGAGAAGGTCAAAATCTCCAAATCCGGTGTTCATCTCTCAGGCACTGGTAGCAAGCCGGAAAATACCGTCATTGTGTATGGCGATGGCGCGATCAATGTAGGAGGAACCGCCCGGTCGGCGACGCTGGATGCCAATGGCGATGACTTCCGGCTCGAGAATTTGACCATCCAGAACGACTACGCCCTCAACCCGGCCAATCCACCCTCCCAGGCGGTTGCACTATCCCTTACCGGAGACAGGGACGTCGTTACGCGCGTCCGCCTGCTCGGCGCCCAGGACACGCTGCTTGCCGGCAAGGGTCCAAACGGCAGAATGTCACGTCAATACTTCTCGAACTGCTACATCGAAGGGCATGTCGATTTCGTATTTGGCAACGCCAAGGCCTGGTTCCGGAAATGTGAGTTGCACGGCATCGCCAATCAAGCGGTCGTCTTTACCGCTCAGAGCAAGGCAGCACCGGACGAGGACAGCGGCTATGTTTTTGATCATTGCACTCTAAGCGCCGACCCTGCCGCGCGCGATATCGCGCTTGGCCGCCCCTGGCGGCCGTATGCCACAGTGGTCTTTCTGTCGACAAAGATAGATGCACAGGTCATTCCGGAGGGCTGGCGCGAATGGGATAGGGGCAAGACCAACAACTTGAGCACGAGCTATTATGCCGAATATAGATCCTTCGGGGTCGGGGCTAACCCCTTAGGCCGCGAATCTTACTCCCATCAACTGACAGATGGGGAATCCGCGAAATGGTCGCTGACCGCGTTCTTCGCGGGTGCCACAGATTGGCTGCCTGCGGAACCATATCGATGGAAGACAAAACAACGCTGACGGTGAGGGAACAACGGCGATCCTCGGATGAATGACGGAGAGAGCGGACATGATGGAGAGTGGTGTCCAGCAACCAAACTGCCGGGGGCGTGAGAGGGGCAGCGCTTCGGCTGTCACTCCACGGTTAGAGGAGCTCGTTAAGACGCTCCATCGCTCGCGGCGGGATGCGATCATCCGCTTATCCCACGCTTATTGGCAGCCTGTCCAACTACCCGTCGAAGATTGGCGAAATCGAATGCACAAGCGAGCGCAGAAGGTCATTCTTCAGGCTCAGATGCAGGCAAAGTCGGCTTAAATTACCTGTCAGGCGCCGGCGGTCGGCATTCAAGATACTACCGTCAACGGACTCCTTCTCATGTCAAGTGCCGCGCAACATTTCCAAGTGTGCCGATCAAGGAGAGCCCTGATGCAAGAGCATGCGTTAGGGTAGCAGACCTGCATGGCGCCGCCGGGGCGAGCCGCGGGTAACGGCTGCCGACAACAGGTACTCCATGGCGTCCAAAGCGCCACTTGCGAGGAAAGACAGCACTTGGATCGGGATGATGGTCGTTTTTCATCGTTCCCGAAGTCAAAACAAAATGGGAGAACGCAAAAGTGCGCGACAGCTCCGAACATTGATCGACGACATGCGCTTCTATGCGTCTGGTCTCAGTAGAGAGCTAGCAGCCAGTCTACTCCAAGCATCGACCTGACCTACATCAAGCGGCAGCATGATAGACAGCAGCAACGCCGGTTTCTCGATCGCCACTCCGCTGCACTCGCTGTGCATTACGCGCCTCTGGGCCACCAACCGGCGCACCAGAGGAACGGCAGCAAAATTAGCAGCATCCTACGGCAAACGCGGCTTCAGAGCGCGAGGCCGTGCTCATTGAGCACCTTATCTCTTAGAGCGCCCTTGATCTCACGGGCGATCTCTTTGCGAACTGCGGGACCCAACACTCGCTTGGCATCTTCGACGAGGCCAGCTTCAGCTCCGGTCAGCCCTTGATCGGCGAGCTGTTGCTCCATTCGGCTGTCGAACTCCTTTCCCATTGCACCAATGAGCTGGTCCTGCGTCTTGGCATGCTCTTCAGGTGCGATGCGGCGAATCACATCGTCCCACGGCTGCCAATCCATTGCCAAATAGTCGGAAAATTCGGCCGCCTCCCTCTCCCGAACGGATGTCTCTGCCCTGTCAACGTCGGAGTTGTTAACGCCGGCGACCTCAAAGAAGCGCATGTTCGGCGCGACGTGTTGTAGTTCCAGCCGCTCGCGCAGCTTGTTCTGGTAGGCAAGAAAGACTTCAACGGCGTCGATGTCTTCTACGTTGTCAATCGAGGCGAGCGAGTGAGCCTTGTCGCGCGCGATCGCCTCGAGTGCGTCCATGCGGAACATGACGCGCCCCAATTCGACGAGCTTGGCAAGCCGTTCCTTGTTGTCATAGAGGCCGTTCTCGACTTCCGCGATGAGGCGCGCGGTCTGCATGCCGTTCCAGGTTAATGTTCTGCGATCCTCGCAGCTCTGGTTGGCGTCCCATGCCAATTGAAAGTACTGGGCACGCAATTGGGGGTTTTTTGCCGCCTGACGCAGATCATTGGCCACCGATTGCCGAAACCCTTCATTGCCGGAGTTGACGGACTCGAACAGCTTTCCGAGGAAAAGTCCGTATTCTCGAGCGCCCGGCTCTTCTGCAAAATTCTGCCAAGCGGCAAGCACCTCCCGATCGCCCTCCTGTGGATTGCCCTTCAGCCATTCTGCAACTGTTTCAGCGAGAGCGTCCGCCTGCTCATCGTCTGTCCCGGACGATTCACTTTCGTCGTCGTGCGAAAGGTGGACAGTCGGGCCGACATAACCCTCCGCGCCGAGGATTGTACTCAGGTTCGCCAGCACCTGCTCAGATAGTGGATTTTCAGTGAGAACTAGGGTGCCATCGTCGCCCAAGGCCGTCAGCAGGTCCTCTGGCAGACTGGTCAAATGGTTTTGGCTTACGTCGAGAAACCGGAGCGAAGCTGGAAGAGCCGGCGGCAGATCCGTCAGTTGATTTTGGCTTACGTCGAGAAACTCGAGCATAGCAGGAAGCTCCACCGGTAGACTCGTCAGCTGATTGTGGCTGATGTGGAGAAATTGGAGCGAAGCAGGGAAGGCGTCGGGTAGGTTCAGCAGCCGATTGTAGTTGGCGGAAAGAAATTGGAGTCCGGCAGGTAGGACGGCAGGTAGGCTCTCCAGCCGGTTCGAGTTCACGTCGAGGCCTCTCAGCCCGGCTGGGAGCGGAGGCAGGCTGCTCAGCTGATTGCCACTAACATCAAGACGCTGGAGCGAAGCCGGAAGTTCGTCAGGCAGATTGGTAAGCCGGTTGAAGGGCACATCGAGCACGACGATTTCGCTTGGAAGTCTGGGCAGACTGGTAAGGGACAGCGACTGGAGATCCAGCATGGCGTCTTCACCGAGAGCATTGACCCGCCTTGCCGCTTCGTCCCGGTCCTCGAGGGGACCCACGTGCTGTTCAGAAGCCCAATTCTCAAGCGTCTCGTCTGCTTCGGTCGCCGTATGGGTTGAATGCCCGGAGTTTGCTGCGAAACCCGTCACGAATGCATCCCATTGTGCCGCCCCCCGCCCGTCTTCCGCCCCCTCTTGTTGGGAAGATGCAGAAGGAATGCCTCCGCCGGGCGGAATCTGTCCTGTCTCAAAAGGATCCATTTCAACTCCCTTACCAAACCGGGCCAACTCAGCCCGTGACGGCGCCATCTAGGACCTAGGACACTTCGCTTTCGGCAAGCTGACGGCCTTATCGCAGTTACCGCAGCGATGGCATCGAAGCAGGCATAATTTCGGTGCAACGATTTGGAACTGTGAATCCCTGGCCGCCCGTTATCTCCGCCTACACGTTTCCGCACCGACGCGGCAGCGGCTTAAACATCGAGCCCGGGGCGCGGCACGGTGCGTTACCTCAATGGCAGGCAGGGATTCCTTTTCGGCCGAGTCCGTGAAAAACGAAGAGCGGCAGGCGCTCGAACGCTCACCTCCGCGGCCGTCCTTTCACTTGCCAAGGCAATCGGTGCAACGCTGGTCTTTGCGAGTGATTGGGGGTTTTGCAGCGAGACTCGTCAGCTGATCGACAGGTGGCCGTGCTAGCGGCAGAACGCTTTCACGTTAGCGTCCTCCGGGTCTGTCGGCCAACGGAATGGCAGCAAACGTTGCAGCAGCAGCGATCCATTCGCCGCCTCCAAATCGTGTGAAGCTGAACCGCCTTCGACCAGGGCGGGCCGCGCGGGCGCACGTGCGCTCGCTCGAATGATTATTGCGCCAGCGCGCAAACTCCTGCTCCGCGGCTTTGCGCAGCGGCACGCGGATTTCTTAGTTTATGACGGGGGAGATAAGATAATGGACACAGGACAGGCAGAGCGGAGCGCAGGTTCTGCCCCGGATACTTTTGAAGAAGGGGAGCGGGAAAGCTACCTCGGCGGCTTCAACCGTGCCTTGGCCAATTTGGTCGAAAGCTTGACAGGGTATCGGACCCCCAGCTCCGCGCGCGCGCGGATCCTGGACGAGTGGGTTGGCGAAGAGGGGCAGGGCTCAGCGGAAAACCGCGGACAGGGGCGCTCGCGAATCAGGGCTGCGGACAACATGCGCTCGCACTTGGTCGATTTGTCATCCCTGTCCTTAACCGCTTTGCCCGACGCCCTGCCGCCGAGACTGCTGAACCTCCGCGCCATGCACAACGAGCTAGGCAGCCTGCCCGCTAGCCTCCCACCTGGTCTCCACGAACTTTTTATTAGCGACAACCGGTTGACCAGTTTGCCGGACGCTCTTCCGGCGAGCCTCTATCGCTTAGAGGTCAGCGATAACAGGTTGACGAGTCTCCCAGATAGCCTTCCGGCGGAGCTGGGGATCCTGAACGCAAACAACAATCGACTGAGCAGGTTGCCCGACGCTCTTCCGAGCAGCCTCACCTCGCTCGCGGTCAGTGGCAATCAGCTGACCGAACTCCCCGAGTCCCTCCCATGGGGTCTCGTTGAACTCGATGTCAGCAGCAATCAATTGGCCAATCTCCCCGAAACCCTTCCGAGCTGGCTTGAATCGATCGATGTCAGCGGTAACCGGCTGACCAGCCTGCCTGAGGATCTGCTACCGGGGAGTTTGGGCCGTCCGCTGCAGAACGTCGAGTTCGGTGATAACCCATTCCCGGACGAAGTCCGCGCTCACCTCGCGGCACCCCATCTTGAGCAGCTGCCTCTGGACGAGGCTGCCGCGCACTGGCTCGGGGACGATCCGACGGCGCTAGCCGAGTGGCAGCACTTTGCGGATGAGCCTGGCGCCCAAGACTACGCCCGGTTCCTAGAAAGGCTACGTGGGACCGTCAATTATGGCAATCACGAGTTTCGGCAGGCCATGGCGGATGATCTGCGGCAGGCGGCGACCAATCCGAGATTGCGCGAACAGTTTTTCACACAGGCTTCTGAAGCCAACGCGAGTTGCGAGGATCGTGTCACTCTGCACTGGAACGGTATGCGGACCGCGCGCCTTAATTCTGACGTCGAGGAGGGGGTGTATGATAATAGGCTCGGCCAACTGATCCAGCGCGGCCGCGTTGCGTTCCGCCTGGACGCGCTGGAAGGGATTGCGCGCGACAGGGTCAACTCGCTCCTCACTCTCCACCCGAACTCAGACGATGTCGAAGTCTACTTGGCCTATCAAAATCTTCTTCGCGAGCCGCTGGAGCTGATTCACGTCGCCCCTGACATGCGCTTTCTGACGGTTTCTCACGTGACATCCGATGATGCGGCGCGCGCGCTGCAGTCGGTTCGCGAGCAAGAAGCGAACCAGTTTACTGACTACATGGCAACCCGCTGGCAACCGTGGGAGACGGTGCTGAGGCGAATCGCTCCTGATGAATATGAAGCGATGCAAGACCGGCTCGTCGAAGCCATGGGCGAGGAGTTTCAAACCCGCTTGGATCAGCGACTGGCCGAGCACGGTCTTCTAGGCGATCCGGATGCCGAGCGGGTGCTCGGAGCCCAAGTCCGAAACGAGCTCGCCGGTGAGATCAAACGCGAAGTCATGCACCGTGTGCTGGCCGAGCGTGGCGGCCTCGAACTCTGAGGTTTCATCACGCCGGAGATATATCTATCAATGCTCTATAGCGGGGCCAAAAATCGATCGTCAAAGCCTCGCCAATTGCCGCGAAGGTGCTTTTGCACTTCGGGAAAATGGGGGCCTTCTTCCGATCGATGAAGGCGCGCAAGGCGAGGCATATCTTCGTCAGCTCAACAGCTCCTCGGGATCAGAGCTCCACTGGTCGAAAGTTGTTGAGCAGACCAGACAGGGCGCTGCCGCGGCTAACCAGCTGGTTTGACTTTGAGTTAGCTGTTCGTCAGATCTAGTTGAGTTCGAGTCCTTCCAGCGAGATCATCTCGGCAAGCAAGTGTTGGAGTACCGTAGCGATGGCCAATCCGGCATGCGGGAGTCGTGCACGCACTTGATCGAGGCGTTCGAGGCTGCACGACAAGCCTTGCGGTTCCGCAGTCAAGGGCTGAGGCAGACTGAAGCGAACGAATGAAGTCTGCCGGATCTTCATTTGCCGAGCTCGCTTGCCAAGCTCTGTCAATCGGCTTGCAAATTTGACCCCGCATTGCCTCACCCAGAATGTTACTGGACAACTTCTCGCCGATGATTGGGTCGGTGCCATCGAATTGGTTCGGTGGCGTCTATGGCGGGAAAGATCAGTATGGGCGCGCGGCGCGAGGTGGTGTCGTGAAGTCGCCAGACGCCTTGCGGATCTCGAGGAACTCCTCGATCTCGGGATGGTGGATATCAAGATAGACCGCCGCCGAGCCGCGCCGCAACGAGCCCTGGCTGATCGCCAGGGTGAGGCCGTCCATGACGTGGATGAACGGGATGATGCCCGAGGTGACGCCGCCCCTCGCCTCCTCGCCGATCGAGCGAACATTGCCCCAGTAGGTGCCGATGCCGCCGCCGTTGGAAGCAAGCCAGACGTTCTCGTTCCAGGTGCCGACGATGCCTTCGAGCGAGTCCGGCACTGAGTTAAGGAAGCACGAGATCGGAAGGCCGCGCGTGGTGCCGCCATTGGAGAGCACCGGTGTGGCCGGCATGAACCACAGCCGAGACATCGCATCATATAGACGTTGAGCATGCGCAACATCGTCCGCGAAGGCGCAAGACACTCGGGCGAACATGTCCTGGATGCCTTCGCCGGGAAGCAGATAACGGTCGGTCAGCGTCAACTTACCGAACGACGTCACCAGGTCGTCCCGCGACCAATCGAGGGTGATGTCAGACGGCGTGGGCGATGGCGCCAGGGGCTTCGGCAGGGGAGCCGGCGATGCTGGGGGCCGCACAAGACACGGCTCAGGCTTGGTAGGCTTTGCCTGCGAACGGGGTTGCCGCACACTCGGCAGCTCAATGAGATGACCATACTGATCGAAGTTGTAAGACGGCGACACCGGCACCCCCGCGATATTTTGGGGCCTGGACCGTGCGGACGATTTGCGAGGAGACTGGGCAAATGTCCCCTGCAGCAAGCGATCCACCGGGGCACCCGGCCCGAGGACATGTGTTCTGTCGCGGCGATCTCCTGGCTAGCGGGTCGCTGCGGCTGTCGGCCTTCCCGGCGCTATCGCAATGGCCGCTGCCGACGCATTGGGTTCCCTTCTAGCCTCCATTCTACCATATATGGGAATAAAATACCGTTACGGCACCACATATATGCGCAGCTACGGGAGTCGTCAAGGCGGCACCATCAAGTTAACGAGTTGGTGTCGAGGTTCGAAATTCGCCGAGCGCCTGTCCTGAAGGGCCTCACTCAAAAAGCATAGCGTCTCATGGAATGGCCAATCGGCGAGTTAGGAGCCTCAGAATGGGGGACGAGCAGCCAAGCGAGCTCGGCGGGGGCGGAACCTTCGAAGTCTTTGCAGAGGCGCGGACATCTGCCGAGCCGTGCAAAGGTGCGCTCGACCGCCCTGCGCCTGGGCAGGAGTGGAAGCCTTGGACGCGGGGCGGTCGCTCGACGATCTCGATCGTCCACGGCCCGCAGTGGGAGAGTGCTTGACGAGCTGTTTGCCGCGATAGATCCGATCGGCAAAGATGTGCTCAAGCCGCGGCCTCGCAAATTCTGCAACAGGGGAGCAGCACCATGGACATCCTGAATGTTGGCATCGATCGGTTCGCGGTCCGTGAATTGAGTTGGGCCGGATCGGGTTTCGGTTGCCACACGCGTCTCGCCATTCATCGCTTTCTGTGGCCAAATTGTCTGGAGCGCGACCAGCAATCGATGCAGCCGCCCGTGGCAATGTCCCACGCTTAGTGGATTTGACGCCTTCGCAGGCCGGGCGAGCCGCCCCACGTGCTCAGTTGTCTGGCCTCGAACATAAGCCGTCCTCAACCGAACGCGGTCATGTCAGGTTATCTCCGTTCTCCGCACCCAGCGTCTCCGTCATCTCGGCTTCGAGTATCTTCCTGCCGATCAGCGGCTTCAGGAACTCCTTGTCCGACCTCAACAACTCTTTGACTGCAGAGACATCCGTCTTAATCGTCGTCACGGTCAAGGCGGGTCCAAGCTCCTCTACGAGCGGTGATCTTCGCAACCACCGGACTTGCCATGACCGCTTCAGCCGCTCAGCTTCTGCAGAACTTCCCGCAGGCTACCTCATAAACCTCATAAAAGTGTGCTCGATACTCCGCTCTGAGTTAGGACCCCGTGGGCTCCGCCGCTGCTGCTCGGTGCCGATCTTTTGGAGCATGGCCATCACCTGGGTGATGCCCGGCTCCCGCCGCGCGGGACGGGCATGGCCGGCGGGCTTACCGCGAGCGCTGGCGGCGAGGCCACGTTCTGCTATCTGAATGACGTCCGGCGGACCGCACCGCATCGACGCAAAGTCTTAAAGGGTGGAAAGTGGTCTTCAGATTCGAGCCAGAAGCTGACGCGAAAAGGCGCTCTTGCCGGTTCGCTTTGACCTGGACCCTCGAGCTGACTACTGTCTCCGTACGTTTTTGGAGGTTGGTGCAACCGGATTACCGCCAGTCCGATGAGCTGCAAGCGAGAATGCCAATCGCGCGCAGCGCGGCAGCCGCCTTCGCGAGTGGAGTAATCGTCTCGACGGTTCCGATTTCGTTGCTGGGCATGGTGTCGATTCGTCGCAGCAGTCGCGCGAAGCTGCTGACTTGTCTGTCCAGAAGAGCGACGTCGACGTAGTCGCCCGGTTCAATACTTAGTAGGTACTGCGGCACGGTGACGAGCGCGATGTTTGGGATGCCTTTTAGGTAGAGCGGCTGGCCTTCGCCCAACTGAATGAGCGCGTTTGGGGCCGACACTCTCGGCGGGTGCCCGGTTGTTCGCCACTCTGATTCGATGAGCGCCGTCAGCTGCGGGGTGGAGGCGTAGAGCAGTTCGGGTTCGGGGTTGCCTGTCGGGCCGTAGGTGTTTTTGAGGGGATCGTCCCGGTATTCCCGAGCGCCGAGGTGCTCGATCACCAGGCCCGCCACTGCGTGGCGATTTCCCGGGCCACCAACCCACCATTGTGGGTGATCCCGCAACCAGCGCGAAGTGGCTTGGCCATCGTCAGTGACCGCCGGGATTCGAAGGTGTCCAGCTGTTAACACGAAGATTGCTGTGCGTGCCAACGGTCGAGCGGCAGTCTGGCGCGCGAGTTCGACCAAACCGATGTGACCGTTCTCCTCGACAATGTTTGTACCGTCGCTGTGGCTTACCACGAGGACAGTCTCGTGGGCTGCGCTGTTACCTTCCACGGCCCCCCATATTGTTCGCATAGTGCTGTCTCGCTCGATCACGGCGTCGACGACGAGCGTCGCCCGCCTGGCCCGTGAGGCGGCGTCCAACACAAAGTCGGCGTCGTCTCCGGCCACGAAGACCGCTGGAATGTTCTGGTAGGGCAACGTGAACGGTAAGTACTGTCCTTTGGCGTTGAAAATGCTTATGCCACGCCAGGCGAAGATCACCGCCTCAACGCCAGCTCGTCGAGCACGCGCCAGACCGAGGCCGGCGAACGTGGCAGGAAGCAGCGGCATAGTGGTCTTGCCCCATGCACGCGCCCGATCCCAAGTCTTGACCGCCGCATCAAACGGGAACTCTCGATTTCGGACCTCGACGACCGCAATTCCTCGGCGCGCTTTGATCCATCGCGGTATTGGACCGCGCAATCTGTACAACTGCTTCTCGGTCCCTAGGGGGCCGGTGGTCCCGGAGTAGGGAAAGACCGAAGAGATCGCTATGTCGCGCCGGTCGATCTTAAGACGCAGACCGTCGGGATTTTCTGCAGCCATGCTCCAGCGATCGAAATGCAAGACGTCCTCGTGAACTCGCATACCGAAGTCGGCCCACTGCTGTTTAACATGCTCTACAAGTTGATCGTGGCTCTTTGAGCCCGAGATTCGGGAGCCAAGGGACTCCAAGTACATCAGCTCGGCGCGGATGGTATCGTGGTCCACGGCGAAGAACTCCATTCCGCGGATTTCGGCAGGGAGAAAGTGCCCCAACAACTAATATCTCTGCTCGGTCCGGAGGAAGTCGCCAGATTCGACGACTTCAGCGCGGCCGGTTCTTATCTGCAAAGGGAACGCATCGGCATCTGCTCGCTTCTTTCGTCAAGCCAATTCTTGAATTTCGAGCCCTCCGTTACCATCAGCGCTCAGGATCCGGAACACACAATAGGCGCGCGTCGAACATGTTTGGCCGCTCCAGCCGCAAGCGTCAGAGTACAACGTGCAGGACGAACTGGCTTCATCCTGTGCCAACTACGAGGCGCATCGGCATTGCCCTCAGTTGCCACGCCTGACGCTCAAGCCGATGGTCATCATCCTTTAAGCCAAGCATCGATGCTTTACTCAGCCTTCATTTGCGCCAACGGATTTTCGGTAACATCGCCGGTGATTGGCGGCTGCTCAAGCACCTGAGCAAACCGCCCTAGGAGGTCGATCGTCTTCGGCGACATTTCCGCGATGGGGCCGGGTACATAGCGTGCGACCAGGTAGGCGCGGCGGCGCTCCTCAGAGTCATCCAGCAGCAATGGCAGGGTCTCGATTGCTTGCTCCCGTTCCAAAGTGACGATGATGGTCTGTTGGCGAGTGATTGTAGTCAGACGGTCAGAAGCGACCGAGCGGAACGGCTCGTTCTGCGTCAGGACGCGTGACCAGCGATCGAGACGGTCGCGGCGGATACCGCCGCGATCGCTCACAAGCAGCGCCATCATGCGGATGACGGCCTCGATAAAGCCGCCGGTCGCGATCATCTTAAGCGCACACTGAACGTCCGGGCGCGACCTCAATTCTTCTGGCGTCATTTGCCTCGCCTGCACTTCGTAGCGATCACCAAAATAGTGCTGCAAAGGAGTGTTCCACATGCTGTGGAACGTCAGCTCATACATCATGTCGCGCAGGTCGCGCCAGTAGATCATCGCCTGTGCGATATGCTGCACATACAAGGCTTCCGCCAGCAGGAATGGATTATCTACTCTGGCCTTGGCTCGAGACTGGCGAACCTGCTCGCTTATGGACTTGAAGCCAGCCAGCATCAGATTTCGCGAAGAAATTAGCGCTCGCGACAGGCGCTCCGGGTGAACACTACGGCAAGCTTGGGCCGTGAAGGTTGTGACTGCAGCTCTGACGAAGGGGCGGGCGATTGTGTGATAGATCTGTGCCTGAAGTTCAGACGCCCGGTCAACCGCACGGAAAGGGAATTCATCGCGATAGTTGTCATTCAATGCCCGGATGTCCTTGAAGGTGCGTTCGACTAGTTCAACACTGAAGCTTTTTCGTCCATCATGTTCCTGAACATCTTTGACGCACATTTCGTAGAGGCCGGGCATCAACGCTTCGATTGCCTCAAGCGTGGTTGCAACTTGCCGGAACTCCCTATTGACAACGTTTGAAGAGACGAAGATGCCGAGGTGCCCGATGTCGTCATGCACCATATAGATAATGTGTTGGCCGCGAACGCGGATCTCCTCCTCGTCCTCGTAAACATCTGTGATCCAATTCAGAGCCTGCTGGGGCGGCGTCACTTTGTCGCCATGGCTGGCAAACACGATGATCGGCGCCCGGATCTGCTTGAGATCCACGTGCTGACGCTCCGATCCCAGGTAGGCCATGTTTTTGCCGAGCCGGTTGCCGATGAACAAGTTTTCGAGAATCCAGCAGATCTCGTTTTCGTGCAGCAAGCAGAAGCTGCTCCACCACTTCTCGGTGGCAAGAAAGCTTTCGCGCGTCGTATCCACGTCGCGGAAAAGCTCGGCGTACTTGAGGAACAGCCGGCGCTCGGGATTGAGCATCTCGAAATTATGTATGAGATTGGCTCCATCAAACATGCCCTGGCCAAGGTCGCACAGAAACATCGGGATCCAGACTCCGCCGAATATGCCGGCAATGTAGCGGAGAGTGTTGTCGCCGATGTTTCCCGACACAGCCGTCACCGGTGATCCATTGATGACGACGGGTCCTGTCAAGTCAGGGTTTGTTGCGGCCATAACGAGGGTCGCCCAGCCTGCTTGGCAGTTGCCGATAATGGCCGGCAGAGGCGCGCGCGGATGCCGGCGGATCACTTCTCGAACAAACGCCGCTTCCGCATAGGCCACATCAGAGAGTTGCTGATCCTGCTCCGGCTGGCGACGGAAGCTCACCAGATAAACTGGGTGACCTTCGCGCAAGGCAACGCCGAGCTGACTATCGTGCTCGTGGGCTCCCACACCCGCAGCGTGTCCCGCACGTGGAGGGATGATAACAAAGGGCCGACGACGGGAGTAATCGACCGTAACATCTTGCGACGGGATGATGCGCAGCAATACGAAGTTGGACTTTACGGGAAGATCCCTTCCGTCCATGATCTTATCGTACTCGTAGAAAAGAACCGGCTGACAGCCTGCCGCCTCATGTTCAAGGAAGAGGTCGCCGCTCTCCCGGAGAAGATCGATTAGCAATATAGCGCGCTCGCCCGCGTCGCGGGTGTATTCACGCCAGGAAATGCCAAGCTGTCCATCGTCACGCAGGTTCCGCAGATCTTTGGCCAGACGTTCGCCGCTTGCCAAGAGCTCGGGCAGGCGCATAAAGACCATTTCGCAGCCGCGCTTGACCCGCAGTATCCAGGCAACTTGTAGAATGTTGATGGTCTTCGCGCCCTGTTGGACCATGCGATCAGCGTGGAGTCTGAATGGGCTGCGGGTGAGCGCGTGCTCGAGTTCTGCATGTTGCGCTTCCATTGACTGGGCCAAGTTGGAGCGCTGGAACGAGTCAGACATGGCCTGACCTCCTCTGTTCTAGAGTCGATGCCGCCCCGTAGTGCTGATTCACGCTGTGGTGCCGGATTGCCTGTCTACGGCGTCTTTCATCCGGCAAACTGCTCGCAAGCGAGGTCAGTGTGACCAAGAAAGCGTAACCTCAAGAGGACGGCGAGCAGGGGTGACTTTCCACGACGTTCCCGAATCGCTCTATGCAAAGTCGATGCCAGGCATCTTGTTGCTGCCGAGACGAAGTATGGCCAAGCAACTTCCGTCTTCCTGTTCTGCTGCACAGGTTTTGTCTGATCGAAAACCAACACTGGCAGAAATCAGACACTGCAGATCACCTTTGTTAGATAGCGGACGTCTGTACATTCCTTGCTGGCGTTTACACGAGCGTCGCGAGCCCGTGTAGCTGACACCCAAGCGAGAATGCAATTGCTCGGCGTTGTGATTGGGAACAAACGTCAGAGACCTTAAGCTGCCAACCATCAATTTGGAAGCGTCGCGGATGCGGTCGCCTACGGTTTTCAGCACTGGCGGTGCTGCGCCTCGCCTGGGCAGTCGCAGGAATCGCCGTGGGATTTGGGTTGCGCGCGAACAGAACGGCTGTTTTTCGCGGTCTCTTCCTGAACCGCACCCGAGCGTTTAAGTACGCGTTGTCCAAGAATGGACATCATCCAGAAACCATCGTCGAGGTGTCGCGCGAGATGGAATTCGATGTTCCCGCTCATTTGCAGATCGTCGGCACGAGCTCCGCCAACTAATACATCGACCCCAATTGAGAACAGGAGGCGAAATTCAATGCGCGCCAGCGGCCTCCTTCAATCTTGAAAATGAAATTGCAAGCTTCCCGGCCTTCAGACCCCAAAAGCTAGCAATCAAACCTTGCTCCGCTCCAAAATTGACTCCCGCTCAATGGGTTGGGCGGTTCTTCACGGCCGACTGTTTAGTTTTGTGGCGCCCAGTGCTGACCTGGATTGCAGGCTGGCAGCGGCGCTGTGCCTCGCCTGAGGCTAGCGTAAAGCCTATGTTTCCAGTGTGAAAGTCTCCTCGCGCGTCGCGCCGATCGACTGGAGGCGCCGCACGGCGCCTTCATTGCGTTGCCGCGCCGCGTATTGATACGAATTGATCGCTGCGTCCCGATCTCGTGCGGTGCCTCGGCCTGACATCAACGCGTCGCCCAGAGCAACCTGCGCTTCCGCCACGCCTCGCTCGGCGGCTCTCTGAAACCATTCCGTCGCCTTCGTCACGTCAGCCTCGCGCCCCTGTCCCCTCCCGAGCATGACGGCGAGGTTGTACTGCGCAACAGTATGCCCCTGCTCTGCAGCGGCCTCATACCAGTTCACACCCTCTGCAAGATCCAGGCGCACTCCATACCCCGTGCAGTACATAACGGCGAGCTGGAACTGTGCGGCTGCATGCCCCGCGCGCGCGGCCTTGGTCATCCACGATGATGCTGCCTGAGCATTCCCCACGCCGCTCTTCTGGTCCAGATGGAGAAGTCCAAGCATGTACTGCGCCTGGACATAACCGGCTTCCCCGCCCGTGTGAGCCATAGATTGCGCCTAATATATCGGCGGCCCCTCCGAACTTACCCATCTTCAGCGCGCCCAGTTGAAACGTCGCCGGAGGATGACCAGCCTCCGCGGCCTCTCCCAACAAAGAGTGCGCGTGTGCAACGTTATCAGCAGACGCATCCTGATGAACCAGGAAGACCGCATAGGCGGTCTTGGCGTCAGGATCTCCGCTACTGGCGGCCTGCTCAACCATTCCGACGCATTTCCTGATCTTTGGGAACGCCAGCACCGGTCGAATAGGGCTTTCCGAGTTGCACCTGTGCGGCGCTGACGCCGCCATCGGAGGCACGTTCGAAACCATTTTATCGCGGCCTCCAAGTTGCGCTGAACGCCGGAGCCGTTTAGATAGAAGATTGCACCATTGAACGCCGCAGTGGCATGGCCATTTTCGGCCGCGCGCTCGAACCACTTCGCGGCATGACGAATGTTGGGCGATGCACCGACACCAGTCGCATAGAACCGCCCTACGAAGAATTGCGCCTGCACATCGCCCCGCTCGGCCGCCTTCTCATACCAAATCGCCGCCTCCCGCAAATCGAGCTCGGCATCGGCTCCGCTCGAATAGAAATCGCGAGTGCCTGAATTACCGGAAGATAATCCTTCCGCACCGCCTTGCGCAGCGCGGTCTCGGCGCGATCGAGGTCTTTGGCGACGCCCTTGCCGCTGAGCCGTAACAGGCCGATGTTGTAGAGTGCGGTCGGATCATCATGCGTGGCGGCACTCTGGAATAGGCGAGCAGCCTCAGTCGGGCTCTCGGGCAAGCCCCCACCCTTCAGCGTCATGAATGCGAGCCCAATCTGCGCCCTCACGTGATCCTGCGCGGCGGCCTTGCCATACCAGATCGCAGCCCGGGCGAAATCGACGGGTACGCCGCGTCCCTGATAATAGACATCGCCGAGCGCGAACTCGGCAGGTGCAAACTTCTGATCGGCCGCCGCGTGATATCAACGAAGTGCAGCAGCGAAGTCCTTCGTGCACCCCTGCCCTTCGCTGTAGAGAGATGGAGTGCCCGACCGCATTGAAGCCGGAAGGCCCTCCTTGATGAATAGGCTCGGCGCGATGCAATTGACGTTTCCGCGATGGCTTCCAAGGATAACAGCTTCTCTCACTAACGCGAAAAGTACAGGGCTCAAGCGTGGTCGCACTGAAGGGAAGTGAAGGAGTACCATCAATCCGAAGAGTACCATCAATCAGAAGAGTACCATCAATCATCAGCTTTAAGTAGACGATAGTTGGACAGCTGCAAACAGATCGGCTTCATCAAATCGGCCTTGAACTTTCCGCGCCAGGTATGTCGCACCGTCTGAATCAACCCTAAAGAATATGATCGTACCGGCGTTTCCGAGAACGGCGTGACGCACCTCTGGTTCAAGCTGATGGAGGTATTGGTGGGCGACTGTAAAGCCGACCCGATACTTGCGAAGCTCTGAGAACATATTCGCGATGGCGAGCGTCGTAAAGTGTTGAGACTCGTCGACGTAGACAAAGAACGGACGCCGTTCATACTCGGGTAGGTCGGCGCGGCTAAACGCAGCAAGCTCGAGCGTAGTGACGAGCAATCCGCCCAGGTGTACGAGCTGTCCTCACCGATTTGCCCTTTGGCCAGGTTCACCAGTAGTACTTTGCCCTCATCCATGATTTGCCGCACATGGAGACCCTGCTGGGGAGCGGTTAGAAGTCTGTTGAGTATCGGATCTGAAAGGAAGGCGCCCACTTTGTTCTGGATCGGCGCCGTGCCGTCGGCACGGTAGCCAAACGAGAACCGCTTCAAACTCTTTTATGAAGAACGTCCGAACCGACTCGTTTTTCAATTGTCGCGCAATCTCGGCGCGGAATTTCCGGTCCGATAGGATGCGCATCGTGGCGTGCCGTTGCTCCTGCAGCGGCATCAAAACGTTGCGAAAATGTGCTCATGCGAACGCCCCATGCATCCGGCCACATTTTCTTGAATACTTCGATGAAGCCAGAAGCAGCGAGCGCGATCCGATCTTCACGGACATGCCGCTCCGGTACAGTCTTGCCAATGATGTAAAGGTGCGAGAAGCGGTCTTCGTCCTTGATCGCAAAAGGGCAATTGCCGTTGCGGTAATCGGTGCTAGCGAAACGTGTTACTCCGGGTGACATGAGCCACATTGTCTCGCTCCGCGCGCACTTAAAGAGAGGCTTTAACGCCTTACCAGGTCACGTCGGGCTCGTGACCCACGAGCACGATTTCGCCCCTCCACTCAATTGGCGTCAGTCGCGAAATCGTTGCAGACTTGATCTTTCGACGTTCCACCCCGCCATCCGGGACCAGCCATGCATGTCCGGGTCTCGGTGGCGAGGCGGAGGCATCGCGACGAGCGCCCATACGGTCGATTGAGCATTTTATCTAACTTCGCTCAGTAGTGGGAGCTATGCGGGAAGCTGGGTGATGACGGCCTGAGATAGCGGCGTATCGAGGCGGGTGTCGAGCCTGCCAGAACGTCTCAAGGAGAGCGATACGCCATGAATGAGACATTGTGCCGCTTCGTCAGCCCGACGAGATCAACGATCCACTGACGGATATCCTGCGAGCGGGCGCGCAGCAGCTTTTGGCGCAGGCAATCGAGGTCGAAGTCGCGACGTTTCTTGCCACGATCAAGGACTTGAAGCCGGCCGACGGGCGCGCCCGCGTGGTGCGGCACGGTCGCGGGGCCCGGCGCGAACGATCCAGACCGGCATCGGCCCCGTCGAAGTCGCACGGGCGAAGATTCGGGACCGCGGCGCGGCCGGGGATGGCGAGCGGATCCAGTTCAGCTCGGCGATTCTGCCGCTGTGGGCGCGACGGACCAGGAGTTTGGACGCGCTGTTGCCGGTGCTCTACCTGCGCGGCATCTCGACCGGCGACTTCCAGGAGGCGCTGACGGCCCTGCTGGGTAAGGACGCACCGAACCTGTCGCCAGCGGTGATTTCCCGGCTGACGGCCGAATGGCAAGGCGAGTACGAGCGTTGGCAGAAGCGCGATCTGTCGGCGCGGCGCTACGTGTATGTGTGGGCCGATGAGGGTCTTCCTGCAGGCGCGCATGGAAGACCACGGCGAATGCATGCTGGTGCTGATCGGCGCAACGCCGGAAGGCAAGAAGGAACTGATCGGCTTTCAGGTCGGCGTGCGGGAGAGCACGCAGAGCTGGCGCGAGCTCCTGATCGACGTCATGCAGCGCGGATTGCAGATCGCCCCGGAAATCGTCGGCGACGGCGCGCTCGGCTTCTGGAAGGCGCTCGATGAGGCTTGTCCTGGCACCCGGCACCAGCGATGCTGGGTGCACAAGACAGTGAATGTCCTGGACAAGGTCCCGCTCTCGGTGCAGGCCAACATGAAGACGGACCTGCGCGAGATCTACCGGGCGCCGAACCGGGCGGCCGCCGAAGCGGCGATCGATGTCTTTGCCGAGAAATACCGCGCCAAGTATGGCCGGGCGGTCGAATGCCTCACCAAGGACCGCGACGCGCTGCTGACCTTCTACGACTTCCCCGCCGAGCATTGGGACCATCTGCGCACGACGGATGAGATGGACAAGCGATTTCTTCGTCGCCGAGACGACGACTGCGGAGATCGCTGTAAGTCCATTCTTTTGTTCGGCTGCGCTGCGGGCCATTCTTCCGTCCCGGCCACCGATCTCGCAGCCGCCGCGCGCCGGGGCGGTCAAGGCTGGCCGCATCTGCGACCACCGGAAGGCTTGGCCTTGACCGACCCGAGCACGGCGGCACACTGGCAGTGGAACGGGACTGCATTCCTGGCTAGAACTTGCCATCAGCCGCGATTATGGTTGTTGGGCGCGGGCGACCTCGTGGCGAAGCGTGACGCGTCGGCTGCAAGCGTCACCGGACTGTCTATTTTGTCCTGCCGAACTGAGGCGCTCGCGAGCCACTTTTTGGGTGCCGCGACTTCCATTGCGACATGAATCGTTCGTAGCTTTGCTCGGCCTGGGCGGCAATCAACATCTCGCGGTCGCGCAGCGGCTTGATGTTGTAGGCATAGGCTGGTCCACGGCGGCTCCCTTTCTGTTGTGGATGTCCGGCCTGAAGTTGCATCGCGCGGGTCTTGTTGGCGACTAGCGCCGGGCGCGCCCACAGGTAATCCCCGCCCTTTGTCAGCAAGTGCCAGCAGAGCACAGTGAGCTTCCGAGCCACGGCCACCGCGGCGATCTGATGGCCGCGCCGCGCGCGGATCCGCACGAAAAAAGCATGCAGTGGACCGGGCGCCTTGCCCGCTGCCCAGGCCGCTTCGACCAGCATGGCGCGCGCATGACTGCGGCCCATCTTGCTGATACGGCCGTGGTGGGCTGCTCCCAACCCGGACTGCCGCACCCGCGGGTTCAGCCCGAAATAGCTCACCAGCTTCTGCGGGCTGTTGAACCGGCTGATGTCGCCGATCGCCGCCACGATGCCGGCGGCGACCACCAGGTTCACGCCGGTGATCGTCATCAATCTGTTGACCGCGGAATCCTCGATTGCGTCCCGCGCGATCTCGCGGTTGAGCAGGACCAGGTCTTCCGCCAGCCGGTCAAGCTCACGGACATGTCGGTCGATGGCCGCTCGCTCATCGTCCGGCAACTGTTGAGCGGCCAACCATGCCCGGCCGCGGGCGTTGAAAAGATCGGCATGCGGGCACTTCGGGATCAGGTGCGCGTGCAGGATCGAATGCACCTCGTTCTTGAGCCGCGTGCAATGCCGCACGACCTGGTAACGCCGCGCCACCAGCCTACGCTTGCGCTCTGTCTCCGCGTCAGGCGTCCAGATCTGCCGCAGGTATCCCGCCGCCTGCAGACTGGCGAGCGTGCCGGCATCGACCTTGTCGGTCTTGACGTGAGCCTGGGCGATCGCCTTCACCTGCAACGGATTGGCGATGATCACCCGCGCCACGAATGGCGCCAGAACCCGCGACACCGCGCAGGCGGTTACCAGTCGCTTCGAGCACCACCTCATCATCGGCCAGCAGGGTTTTGCCAAATCCCTCCAGCGCAGTCCGCGTCATATCAATGCGACCCGCATGTCGAAGCCTGCCGTTCTCCCAAAATACCACCTCCCCGAAGGTTCGGTGAACATCAATGCCATTATCCGTCGCATTCGCACCTCCTCTGCCGAACACATGACGGGAGCTGCGGGCGACACGACAACTACGGATTCGCGCTC
This sequence comes from Bradyrhizobium sp. WBAH42, assembly GCF_024585265.1. Lineage (NCBI taxonomy): Bacteria > Pseudomonadati > Pseudomonadota > Alphaproteobacteria > Hyphomicrobiales > Nitrobacteraceae > Bradyrhizobium > Bradyrhizobium sp. WBAH42. The sequence goes on along the minus strand of NZ_CP036533.1, from coordinate 8,130,847 downwards.
GCGGCGCAACCGGGCGAGTCGCAGAGGCGGCCAGCTACTAACTCGAGCTCTCGGCTTATCGTGTGCATCGGCCTGCCCGCACTTCGTGCTCCACAGAGGAGAACGATCCTCATGGCGAGCACGGCTTCGGAAGCTTCGACTTGGTGGGTCAAAAGGTCTTCTGGAAGATCGACTACGACACAGGAAGATGCAGCAAGGCTCCGAAGATCCAAGCGACTCGGAAAGGACATTGCGTGTCCTCAGGCTGATGTTGGCAAGCGAGTACTGAACAGAACAAGAAATGGTTCGCCTCCTATCCAGACGCTGCGGAAGAATGCTCCAGCAGGACGAAGCACCGTGGCGGGGAACATCGGAAGCCCTGCCGAACCCTCAGGGTTAAGCGCGCGATCAGTGCGCACATTTGCCTCGGACACTGCTTGTCCAGCCCTCGCCACGGCGAGGGCTTTGTATGGATCCTGAATGGTGGTAAGTAGGCTGCTCTAGCATTCGTTCAGATCACATGACTCCGAGGCGCATTTGTCTAGCGCGCGATATGGAGATGACACCGAACAGATCTCTTTTTCCGCGGAGGCGGAGTGGCGCAAATGGGATCTGCATGTGCATAGCCCAGCGTCAAACAATTTCAGTGGCGATTGGCCGGCATTTGTCATTCAGCTCGGAACCTCCGACCGGCGTTACTAGGGTCCCCGGTATCGTATGTCCGAACACAAACGCGGAGCCTTGCTTACCATCGAGGTGGCGTTCTCGGCTCTTACGCTATCGCTACCGCTCACCAAAAACTCGTTCAGTAAGTGCTGTTTGATTGTCGCGGCCTCCCGCTCTCCCTGTGAGGCAGGCCAAAGAATGCGCTCCGCGATCTCCAGCGCAGAGCGGTGCTCCTGCCCGATGAACGTGGAGCTAGCAAGTACTTCATCAAGGACGTTGCGGAGCATCTGCACCGTAGCAGCGTCGTAAACCATGCGCGAATACCCATCCCGACAAATCAATGAGCAAAAAACACTGCGCGTCACTCCGACCAGCAGCGGCAAGTTGTCGGACCAAACTACGTAGCACGCTTTGATTGCAGGTTTATGACCAAGCGTTTCCTCGTGACACAACGCGCCTCTCTCTGCACTGACAGGGTATACCCGTCCTACCGTCGGGATTGGGACATCGATGTCTTGGAGATGACGTAGTTTAAATTGTCTAGCGGCTCTTGCCCGAGTGAGAACTTCGAGTGTCCGTGTCAGATAATTTGAGACTGGCCAGGCTTTTCGAGAAGGGGGGCTCCTAGGCTTAATCGAGTTTGACGCTCTTTCTGGCCCAGGCGAGGACCGGGGCAATCATGAATCCGCTGCCATTAGCAGCCACAGGTTCCGCTGTTTGCGCTGGCACAGACCTTGCACCCACTTCGAACGAGGTTGGCAGTATAGGAAGCCCATCGGGTGCGCATCTGCGGTGACCTGCCACTGCATTTTCAGCCAGCGGCAGTTAGAGTCTCGGGGTTTGTACGCCAAGTGGCGCGGGTGGAGCAACGGACGATCGGCGGAGCTGGTCGGGGTTGCGCAGCCGATCGTCCGTTGCGGTGAGTTGGGCGGCGTAGGCCGCGGGGGTCGGGTATTTCAGCGACGAGTGGGGGACGCTGGAGATTGTAGTCGGCGACCCAATTGCCGACCTTGGCGCGGGCGTCATCGAGATCGAAGAACAGGGTCTCGTTGAGTAGCTCATCGCGCATCCGGCCATTGAAACTCTTGACGAAGCCGTTCTGCATCGGCTTTCTCGGTGCGATGAAGTGCCAATCGATGGCTGCGTCCTTGCACTAAGCGAGCATGGCGTTGCAGGTGAATTCGGTGCCATGGTCGGACACGATCATTCCTGGCTTGCCGCATCGCTGGACGATCGCCGTCGGTTCGCGGGCCACGCGCCGCCCCGAGATTGAGGTCTCCGGAATGGTGCTCAGGCATTCCTTGGTGACGTCGTCGACGATGCGGAAGCGTCGGCCATTGGCGAACTGGTTGTGGACGAAGTCCAGCGACCGGCGCGCGTTCGGCCTCGCCTCGACCAGGATCGGGGCACGGGTTCCTACAGCTTTGCGGCGAGCCCGCCGCTTGCGGACGGTGAGCCCTTCCTCGCGATAAAGCCGGTAGCGGATCATCTTCCGAATCCGCCCCCACGATCGAGCGGGCCCGCCGTTCCGACAGGCTCATGACAGCCTGCAGATGCGCGATCGAAGCGCGCTTTGCGGCGGGCCCTACCATTTTTTTGAAAGGAGCTCGCGAAGTGCGGGCGCATCGAGCATCTGCTCGGCCAGAAGCTTCTTCAGCTTCGCGTTCTCCTCTTCCAAGGCCTCAGCCGCTTCGCTTGGGAAACGTCCATGCCGCCGAATTTGGCCTTCCAATTGTAGATCGCCGCCTCGGAAACACCGTGCTTGCGAGCCAGATCGGCTGTCTTCGCCCCAGCCCCATGCTCATTCAATACCGCGATAATCTGCTCTTCCGTGAACCTTGCTCGCTTCATCTGTCCGTCCTTCTTCGGGCCGGACTCTAACTCCTTCTGGAGGAAATACGCATTGGCAGGTCACAATCGGTACAGGCGGCCGGCTTCGCTCGGAATCCACGGCCGACTTCGTCGGAATGCGCACCCCTGCCAGGAACGACAAACTTGAAGCAGTTTGGTCTACCTCCTCGTGAACAAGTCACGCCCCGTCATTTTATGAAACTGCCAGTCCGATCCCACGTAATATAGTGTCCACCCAGCTGGAATCTTATTAGTAGCTACACGACCATTCCAAATCGTGATTGTTTTGCAGTCTGGGGCCGCGGGTGCCGTCCAATTGACGTAGAAATCTATTCTGTTTGCCGTGACGACGCCTGCGACAGGGTAAGGCTGTCCGCGGCACGAAAATCCAGTCGCGTTGTTGACATACGTTCCCGCGAAATTCCCTGTTGACGGGTCTAGCATCTGGATCGAGAGAAACGAGCCCCTTTGATTCACCCATGTGGAGGGGACGGGCAACTGCGCGTGAGCAGATACCGATATGACGGCAAAGAGCAGAAGCACAAACAAGCGTATCATGGTATTCCCCTAGGCATTAGGCAACTGCACAACGCTGCCGGATATAGATTCGCTCTCATGATGCGGCCATGCAATTCGCTTCCACAATCAACCCAGAAGCGCACCTCGTCCACGAAAAGTTCTCGCTTTGTAGTTTCGCCAGGTTCTCCAGAGGTGGATTTGCCGACGGCCTTATTTCGAGCGACGTTGGGTATCGACCTCTTGAGAATGCTCAAAGAGCGAACGAAGCAGTGGGTCACAGCGTCTTGAGGTATTCGAGCAGCGCCTTTTTGTCTTGTTCGCTCAAATTCGTCCCGTACTCGTGGCCGCATCGGCTGTTTCCAGAATTGATGTCATTACAATCCGTGACGGATAGTGAGTCACTTTGAGGCTCCTGAGCGGCGGCAAGACCAACGTTTTCGATGTCGTACTTCCGTCCAATGCTAAACTGCGATTTGCGCTGCCCGGATGGTTTGAGCAATTCCGCTAGGGTAGGAACCGAGCCGTTATGAAGATAAGGTGCGGCGGCCCAAATGCCCTGCAGAACGCGGGCCTCGTAGGCGCCCCATTGAGGGAGTCGACTGCGCGATGCTTTTTCCGCCCCCTTCCGCTTGGCTTTTTTGATCTCTTCCGAAGTGCTGACAGCGTCGAACGCCGTTACCAGATCCTGCAGGGTCGGCGGTAGTCGTACCAACCCCAGAGACTCCGGGGTCTCCGACGACCCCGGATCTGGTGACGCCGCGACCCGTGCGTTGGTGGAAGGGGCACCACCGGCTAGCAGGTGTTCTGCGATCGAACCAATGACCGAGGTCGCGAGAATGTTAAGAACCTGATCCCTTTCCTTAAGAGGAGCGGTTGCGAAGGGAATGTACGCTCCGTTCAGGACGCCTGTCTTCGCTTTCCAGGCGAGAACATCGTACTCACGTGTATCGGTACCGACGTTCTGGACCACGGTTCTCCACGTTTTGATGAATGGAAAGCGCTGCTCGCCGTCTTCAATCCCATGACAACCGCTGCATCCCCCTTCATCCGAACCTCTTTCGAAAATCATCTTACCCCGGATGGCTAAGGCAGCGTCAATCTTCCAGGGCCATTTCGGAGGGCCGATTCGCTTCACGAGGTTTTCAAGCTCGCTAAGGCCGTCGAAATTGGTGGAATTGCCATTGAGGAAATTGATGACCGCTCCCTGACGCTTCGGCTCGAACGTAGCGAACACCCCTAAAACCTCGCCAACGTTCCGGGCCAGCCCCAAGATGTCACTTCCGTTCTTTGCAAATCCCGGCCATTGCGTCTTGTCCTGCCGCGGCGCATTCCAAAGGAATGGGTATCTCACGGGAGCGTCAGCGGTTTTTATGTTTTTCGGGATCATGAAAGCGGGTGGCGGACCGATGTCCAGTCCGGATAACCGGTTGAAGATCATCCCGACAGCATCCAGACGGCCTACTCCCCAGCCGCTTTTGGGCAGGGCTCGCACCACAAGCGTGTGAAACCGCAAGTACCACCTGTCTACCTGCCGGCGAAGATCCTCAAGATCAGCCGTATCGGGATTTGCGGACTGCAGAACAGCTGCAGCAAACGGAGCAAACGAGTCATCGCTAGCAAGCACATCGCCGACAGCCTTGTCCAAATCACCAAGCAGCGTGTAGAAGTCCACGAGTCCGGGACCGCCATCGACACGATACACATTGCCTTCCACTTCGATCTGGCGCGTATGACATGCGGAGCAGGTCATTCCGACAATTTGGAAACCTTCAGGACCGGAGGCATGAAAGCCGACGGGAAGACTGGCCTTGTTGCCAGGATTGGGGAGATAGCCGTACCGCGACAAACCATCGGCGAGGAACGGTTGTCCGTTCCTTTGCTTTATAGCCTGCATCCAGGAGAGCGCGATCAAACGCGAGCCCTGATCGCGCACATAGAAGTCCGCTCTCGCCGTCGCGGTCCACTCTGCACCTTGGTCAACGTAGAATGGAATAGCGCCCGCGCCCTGTGCGCTCGATCTTGTCGTGGTAGCAACGGTTGAGCCGATCAGAAAGAGGACACGGAGCATCGTATAGCCCACCGTCTTTTAAACTCGCCCGAAGAGTTGTTCGCGGCCTAAGGCCCCTCTCGCCGTTGCGGCAAGTTGATCTCAGTCCTCTAGCCTAGCCTCAGACGGCAGTCTAGCATCAGAGGGCAGGTCGCTTGATGATTTGGTATTAAAGACCCATCAAGTTCAACCTACCAAGTTTTGTCGTGATGTCGGCTGCCTCTGCATCGCCCACCAATGGAAATCTCAGAACCTGCGCCTTTATCCGAGGGCTCGCGCATGGCCTCATGCGTCGCATCCAGACCCACACAGCCGTCAGCCCGCCCTTGGCCTGCACCGCTGCATCGCGCCGGTCGGTTTTTACTCGATCCCCGGCCTTCATCGGGATCAGCGAGGGATCCACGACGTGGCATTCGTGCCCCAGTCCGTTCAGTTGTCGCGATGCAGGCCATATCTGCAGAGTCCGGCGGGCTCAATACGGTGCGCCTTCGAGCACCCGGCGAGCCAAATCGTTCTGCAGGACTACATTCATGCCGTGACCGACGCTGAGGTCCGTGTGGACTGTTTGTCCAAGCGATCGGGGAGCTGGCGCCACAATGGTCGATCACGCCATTTGTAGAGGCCCTGCAGGCCATGCGTTCTGGCCCACGACGAGGACCAGAGCATGAAGCGTAGCCGCTTTACGGAAGAGCAGATTATCGGGATCTTGAAGGAGCACGAGGCCGGGGTGTCGGTCGCCGATCTATGCCGCAAGCACGGCGTGAGCGACGCCAGCATCTACAAATGGAAGGCCAAGTACGGCGGGATGGACGTCTCCGAGGCCAAGCGGCTGAGGACGCTGGAGGAGGACGAGAACACGAAGCTGAAGCGGCTCCTGGCTGACGCCATGCTGGACAATGCGGCGTTGAAGGACCTTTTGGGAAAGAAGTGGTGACGCCCGCGGCCAAGCGGAAGGCTGTCGCGCATCTCGCGACACCACCTCGCGCCGCGCGCCCATACTGATCTTTCCCGCCATAGACGCCACCGAACCAATTCGATGGCACCGACCCAATCATCGGCGAGAAGTTGTCCAGTAACATTCTGGGTGAGGCAATGCGCCCCCTCCAGTTAGGTCTGTTGCGCTGCCTGCTTTGGAATGAAGCAGGTGGTTGGGGATGCTGGTCGTGGAGACGATTGCGCGGATAGACAGGAATGAACCGGTTATAGCGGGTGATCTCTGGTGTCATCAGGGAGAGGTGCACCGGCAGTGGCTTCCTGCGAAGCTGTTTGGAAAACAGCTATCGAACAACGACTATTGCAGGAAGATTGTCTAACTATCCTAGTGGCGGTGCATTGGGGATTCCAGTGGACAGGTATGTGCACCGAAACAAAAAGAGTGAGTCGCAGCGACCCGCGTTTCGCACCTTCGACCAAAGACTCTTGCGCAACGCGGCAAAGCAAGCTCGGAGTCCCGAGACCGGTTAACAACGGCACCCGGGAACGCATCAGTGATAGCGGTGCCGAAGGCAGATGCTTTCCCGGGTGCCTCCGGCGAGGGACACAAGTTTCTGGGCTCAAGACCGATCAGGACGCAACAGTCGACGAGCACGCTCCTGAAGTGCCAACGCCGCAGGCACTTGCTTGGCCACCAGAGCGTCAATGATGGCGAGGAACGTCGAGCGGGCGGCCGGGGTGCCAGAAAGTATTGAAATATCCTCGGCTAGAATGACGTCGAGCAAATTGACCAGTGAGTCCAGTGCAGTGGACCGCCAGCCGATATAGACCGGATCATTTCCGACAAGCACGGCGTGAATCCAGCTCAGGCCGTCCAGGCGAAGCAGCTTGCCAGTCGAGGAGCTCAAGAACGAGCAAATAGCCTTTACGTTGTCGTCATCTTTTCGTAGATGCCGCGAGGCCCAAACTTGGTAGAGCGGCTTGAACCCCAGCACGATTGTTTGAAACGCGGGATTAGCATCCAGGGAGTCGGTGGCGTAGCAGCCAAACACTTGAGTGAGAATCCTCTGACCGTAGTACCAAGGATTGCCGTCGCCCCAGGTCGGAGATCCCAACGCATATTCAATCATTGGCCGCCAGCGCGTTCCAAACTCTACCGGATCGGCTTTTTGCGCTTGGGCAAACCAAGATTGCAAGAACTGACCCACCGCATAGTGTGCAGGCGCACCCAAGACGAGGACCGGTTCCCACATTTGCATGGCGGATTGTGAAGGCTCCTGCATTGCGCGCTTCGCGAGTTGATCGAGCAGGCTGTAACCGATTTGGGTTGGGCCCGGATCGTCATTGCGCTCGTCAACAGAACGGTGGCGAAGCCACACCTCATACGACCAAAGGGACAGAAGGAGTCTGCGTTCTTCTGCCGAATCTGCTGAGGCACCCAGCGGCGCCTTCTGACCGTCAGAAGGCGTGAGCCAAGCAAATGCGGTTTCCAGGAATGACCAGTCGAGACCCTCTGAACGTCGTTCTTCGGGTGGCATACGACTGTGCCAATCCTGTTTGTCAAACTCGCGGTTCCAGCGCGCGCGTTCAAGCTTCTCGACACGATTGGCAATATCTACCGCTTCGATCCTCTTAGGAGATGAGGAATAGCCATTCAGGCGCCAGGCGCGGAACCGTCTGAGCCAATTATTCCAAGCGACCGCTTCCTCATCAAAGCCCGGCCGAAGAATTGAGAGCCCCGCCCACAGAAGGCCAAGGTCTACCAGCCTCGCCCATCTGCCTCCCAGCTCTTGGCGGTGCTGATGTGCTAGACCGAAAAGCAAAGTCTCCGCACCCCGATTCCCGCTGGTCATGAGTCTCATGACGGCAGCGTCGGTCTCGGAACTGGGGTTCTTGAGCCATTGGTGAAATAGGGCATACGTCAGAAACGACAGATCGTCGCGCCAATCGTGCCGAGCGCTACGCAGGGCCTCGGCAGTATGACCAATAGCCATAACTTCTGCGGCGATGATGCCATCGACAACCCTTTTTGTTTCCTCGTGCTGTTGGAGCCACTCCGGGGCCTTGGCTATCAAGGTGCTTGCGACGGCAATTCTTGCCCGTTCCTTGAAATGATCTTCGAGTTCCGTCTCGTTGTCGATAACCGTGAAACAACCCGCAAGCCGATCGGCATCCTCGCCCTGCAGTGAGTGAGGTTGGCCCAAGACCCTAAGGCAGTAGTCAGGGAGCAGCACTATCGTCTGGCCAGCAGCCTTTGACTGCTGAAATGCGTCTATGTCGACGAGCAGTCGCTCGGGATATTTAAACTCCCGTTTCTCTGCATTGGTGCTGGTATCGACCGTGACGGAATAATTATTGCTATCAAGTCGTGCGGATAGGATTCGTTGCTCTAATGCAGCTTTTTCATCAGTGGAGGTCTTCCACGCGGTGCAGGCACTCCTCACAAACTCGGCAAAGCTTTGATTTGCGCCGATAAGGTCTATGACGGTGTCGGTCATGGAGACTTTATGCTGAGGAGCAAAGTGCCAGTCCCGAGCGATACCGAAGATTAGTTCACCAAGTCGAGCCAGCTGCATCCCGTCGAAATACATCGGCAACGATTTGACGAGGTTTTCATCCCAACGATAGAGGTGTTCGCTTGCGGCCAGAGGCTTAAGAACTCCGAGAAAAAGCTCCGGCTTTAGCTTTCCGATATTTGCCAGCACCGCCAGTACGGCAACCGAGTTTGTACTTGTAAGTATTCGCTCCAGGAGCAGGTCGACATCTTCTCCTGCTGATACCAGCAGCGACAACCAACGTTCAAGAGCGGCCAGTCCGCTGCTAAGCTGACCGGCAAAGCTGGAACTTGATAGGCACCAATCATAGACCCGACTGTTGCCAAAAAATTCCTTTTCGGTACCGTCGTTCAAAATCAGCTTGATGCTCGGATAGCGCCCCTCTGAATGTCTCTTAACCTCGTGTATCCACCGATCAGTACAAAAGTTGATGAGCTTCGTAAGGGCATCAAGAGCTGCGTCTCGATCAATCTGCAGGAAGGAGAAGAAGGGACTTTTCCAGAACCCAGTGGGGTACGACTGATGGTCATACTGTAGTCCGACGTTGTCACGGAATCGAGATGTCCCGTACTCCTCTTCAGGCTCACCTTCGATGACAATCGCCAACAATAATTCGGCTGCAATCGACGACCGAACCCTCATCAGGGGGATAAGTGCTGCGCCGTTTGCGCAGGCATCCCGGAAGTGATGGTCAACGCGCCCCTGCGGTCCGAGAGACCATGGAGGTAGCTTCCGGCCCGATCGAGTATATGGCACATGGGCGGACTGGCGACGCTCATGCCTCTTCCGATACTCCTCATCCGTCCGGAGTTTCTCTTCATGCTCGATTGCTTGTTTGCGTCTATGCTCGGCCACCGCTGCCGCGAGAGTCGCGTCTAGCGGGCGACGTCGGGCCATTTCGAGAGCCCATTGTGACACTTGGTCCGGAAGGTCGGGAGCTCCTGCAAGCGCCGCCGTGCAGATGTCCTTCACGGAATCATCCGCAAAGATTGTTCCTTTTCTCTGCTCCAATTGAACGGCACGCGCAGTGGCCAATGCCAGTTCCGCGAACTGGGTCCGGAGAAGAAACGGAGTGCCCGCGTGCATCGCTGGGAATCCGCTTAACCACCTCTCGCAGACTTTAGCCACTGTGGACGAGTAGAGGGCAGCTATTTTGCCTTGATGCGTCCGGAGGAAGCGGGCCAACGCAACCCAGCGCCCTGGAATTGGCGTACGAAACTGGGCCTCCAAATAAAGAGAAAAAGACGGATCGGCGTAGAGAACGTCGCCGAGCAGCTTGGACGGCCCTCCTGGTACGGTCGCCACATGCAGAAAGCGGCGGAGCAAACGCATAAGTAGTTTGCCGTGGTCTCGGAGGAGAAGGTCGACGCGTTCTGTCAAGAACACCTCGGCATTCGGATCTAAGCAAAGAGCGTCCAGTAGGACATCGGCAGCGGTCGCATTTTCGGCCTTGCTTGTCACTGCTTCGAAGGCGACATCCCAGGCAGTTTGACCATCAGATGTCTGCTCCCGTAGAAGGAACCCTCCAAGCATGCGAAGAGCGCCCAACCAGAGCGGGTTGCTGGCTAGCTGTGCCCAGCTCCCCGTTTCGGAAGCAATTTCCTTAAGCCGTTGGAATCGAATCCAATCTGCCGCCAGGTCGTGCTCAAACTCAAAGCGATTGTACTTGTTGCGGCGAAGCGGAAGTTGAGGCGGCTTGTTTTCGATGGCCTGAACATCGCCCGGATCGAGCTTGCTCAGTTCGAAGCTATGCTCAAAGTTGGCTTCTCGCTCCGCCAGTACCATCAGAGTGCGCTGAAGCGTCAGCTTGTCGGCGGTCCAATACCGCCATAGGTGGTCAGCAATCGCAATGTGAGATGCGAGCGATGAAATATTCCCACCTTCGAACTGGGCCGCGGCCTGCACCACCCACGCAAGCGTGCGAGGATTGGTGAGAGCGAGCACAATTTCATCCCGAGCCGCAGCCCACCTCAACTGTGGGGCTGACTGCAATCCCTCCCGTACCTCGTCGAGAGAAAGTGGTTTTACTTCGTAGTGCTGCGGAAGCGTAGAGTTTCCGATCCGCTGAAGTTTGCCTTGCGACCAGCCATCTATTTGGCCGATTATCACAATGCGCCAACTCAATGAGGCGCTCTTGTTATGTTCGATGAGCGCCGAGACAAGGGATTGTGCCTTTGCAACGAGCTCATCGGAAAAGCGCTCAGCTGCGTCCAGCACAAGTACGTTGTCGGCATACGGGCTGAAGCGAAAAACCTCGTCCAGTGCGTGATCGAGGCCGATAGACTGACGACGAGCCGCGGAAAGAGCCCCGCCGAGGTCATCCATGGTGAGCCAGATCTGCTTCCAGCTTGGATAGCGTTGGTCTAGTGTTTGCTTCACGAGCGCTGATTTGCCGCTACCGGAGTCTCCAAATACGACGAGGACCGGATCTGCAGAGAAACGCTCCACCAAGACGTCACTCTCAAACTTGCGATCGAGAGAGAAGCCTGTTGGTAGTGCAGTTTGCACACCCGCCTTGTTGTCCGCAGTTATCGCGTCGAGCACGTTCCAGGAACGGTCATAGTTTAGATGGGGCTTCAATCTGAAGCGCTTGGTCAGCTTCGGCCAAAGCAGGTTTAGCTTGATCAAGCCATGAGATACCCGCGCGGCCTCGGCCTCGCTCACCAAAGCGTTCCACAGTTCGACTGCTTCTGGTTGGCTTCCGCTGACCAGCAACTTGCGGCACTGAACGATTGAATCGGCTCGATTCTGAGAGTTTGGCAGGTCGAAGTCGGTTGCCAACACTTCCAAGCGGGAGAGGAGGGCTATAACATCCTCGTCAGAAACGCTCTTGTCGACCGTTTGAATTGCAGACTTCGTGTTCTTGAAGATTCTACCGTGGGCAGCGGTCTGCTTTGCTCGTGCAAGAGCCAGCGGATTGTCTGGATGAGAGCACCAGGTCTTAATATCCGCCCAGAGTGGCTCGAACGCCTGATGCTTGCCGCGCGTGACAAGCATCAGCTTGTCTTTTGATTGATCGAAGGGGCTGGGTGGCCGTGGGGCTTTCCATTGCTGCCAAGCAGCGATCACAAAGCTATCTGGGAGACCAGTACCCGTAACCTGCATGTTGCTCTTGCAGGATAACGCTAGCTTAGAGCCAGCGGATTCGCTTACGGCAAGCAAATCATCAATCGTCCATCCCAGCGAACTGGTCTGCATTTGAAGGAGGTTGCCAAGTCCCTCGTCCCCAAGGCCTGGTATCGGTTCGCCGGATAGCATCTTGACGAGAAGGAAGGCAGCAATTTGGTCCTCAAAGACGAACCCGCCTCCACCGGTCGACCGCGTCGTCACCGATGATTTGCGCTTTTTGGTGGGGCTCGCTTTCTTGGATCTCTTCGCCATCATGCAAGATAGTATTTACTATCGCGTGGGTTGCCAAGGAATCTCATTCGGAGGTGGTGTCCATGTGTGGAGAGTGAGGTGCCTGGGAGTCCGTTGGTTGCTCGCTGCCTACGGTCAGTGAAGCGTACGTCGCATAACTGCAAACGTGGTGTCGGCTATGATTGCCTCGCATGCGTCCTGGGGCTGCGCCGTGACACTACGTAAGATCGGGAGATCACTACGGCGACCAACGTGCATCAATGCGGCCGAGACGACACGCAGCCCGTCGAGCGAAGCTTTTGAGGTTAACCAGCTAGAGATCTCGCCGACAAGTTGGTCAACGGTCGCTCCCGCCGCAAGGCAATCATCAAGCCAATGATTCATCCAAACAAGCCGATCTTTCTCAAGGAACTCATCAAGGGCTTTTCGGGTGCCGTCTCCTCCCAGCTGTTCCGCATAGTGGGGATGGGACACTAGCGGATCCAAATGCTTGCGTCGAAACTCGAACCATCCATGTGTATTGCAGCACTTCCAGAATTGATCGATAGAAAGCTCATCGAACAAACCGAAGTATGGGACTAAGGATTCAACCTGGGCCAAGCGATTCAAGCCCGAAGCGCCCCTTGCATTTAGGTTGTAGTGTGAGTCAATGAACCTCATGAAATTCTTGGGGTCAGGGCATTCGGACATCGTCTTTGCAACGAGGGACCGAAGCTCGGGCGTGGCCGTGTACAGTGCCGCCTGCACAAAGTATGGGACAAAGCGCAAGTGGTCCCAATGTTTGATGAGAAGCCGCTCTGCCACCTTCTCGGGCAGCCGCAAAATGTTCTCGGACGTCATCCAATCCGATTGACGTTCCGGCTTATCCCACCCCCGCACTGCCTTTTTTCCTCGCCGTGTGAGGGACTCATCAAGAGCTTCGGTCATTTCGTCGGACCATAGATAACGTCCTACTTGCCACCAGTAGTCGTCCCGGTTTGTCTTAAATTTGGGGAGTACATAAGGGATGGCTTGTTGATCTCCGCGCTTAAGTCGTTGAAATAAAGCCCTGTCGAATAGCTCGTCTTCGCGATCAATAGAACGGAGGATGTCCAAATCTCCTTCGGATTCTGATGCTGCCCACAGGCGAAACGCCTGTTCGCGGAGATACTTTTCTGCGTTGGTAGTCGTCCAGAGAGCAAGCAACCGCGATTTCGATGCAACCGACATCGGACCGAGCCCACGGCGACGATCAGGATCCCATCGGTCTATCGCGCTCATCGTAAAATGCGAAAAGCCGCCTGAGGCCGCCGCCCGTCGCGCTTTGTGTGCAAGCTCATGGGCGACAAATTCGAGTGTGTCGGGGTGATCCATTTCATGCAACAAATACAGGATCGGCCAATTCAGCTCTGCGTCTTTGGCCCGCTGAATTAGGTACTGCAAAGCGTGTATCGGCGGCCGCCTACAAAACGCAAACCTAACATTATTGGCAGCCATGTCATCTCGGGGGGATGGAAGTTTTCCATCCGTACTCGAGGGCAGCTTTGCCCAGGCGTTACAGACGGGCTCAAGAAGCTTTTGCGGGTCTGCGCCGCAACATTGCGCGCCAGCCCACAGGTAATCTTCGAGATGATTCTGACGTTCTACGTCCCGTGTCCAGCTGACGGCGATGGCGTTTGACAAGTCAGCATCCGCACAGTGACCAGCAAGCCGTAGTGCGCCAATACGGGAAGCTGTATCAAGGTTATCTCTTTCCAGCACTTCCGCCAGTTTAGAGATCAGATTCTTCCCAAAGCGCATCTTCGCATGCTCTAGCTGTGTGTCGCGCCATGGGGCATTAGTTCCAGGCTCAAGGCGATGACAGAGTTCAATCCCTCCGGAAACGTCACCGTTGCGTAAGCGGGCAAACCAAGCGTTCCAGCCTCGTTCCCGAAAGCGCCTGGCCAGGTCGACTACATGGGGCGCGTCGGTCTGCGCTAACACCCAAAGTGCTTGCCATCGAAGGTGCTGGTGAGCGCTAGCGTGGGCTTCCGTTCGATCCAGCCAAGAATTGACCTCTTTCAAGAGTAAAGCGGAATCCGTGGCATTCGAGCTGCCAATTCGACGAAGCGCGTAGAATAGCGCCAGCGGATTGATAGTGGCCACTCGATTGGCAAAGGGCACCATCGTGGTCGCGTCTGCTAATGCGCCTCCAATTATTTCAGCGAAAAACGGGTCTGACAGTATCGATTCGTCGACGGTTCCATCCCGCATCATCGAGGCGAGGCAGGAACTCAACAGGGATTCCCTCACTCGGTCATGACGAAATCGTAAGCGCCCGTGACCCAAATTAGAAGCAAGCCGGACGATCTCGCCGTGCTTGAGCAGTCGGCGAAGTATGTTCGTGACTGCTCCTGAGAGACCGAACCACGACGTAACATCATCCCATCCTGGCTCAAGCACCCGATGGGTCAGCATTGCCTCCGCAAGCGCTGATAGGCCGGACCGATAGTCCGGCGCAGTATATTCGGGCTGCGCGGAGGCTGCACGGGACAAACTAGAGGAAATAAAGTCCTCTAAGATACGATAGGGGTTGGGCACTTTGTTTGGGGCATGAAGGGCAATAAGCAGTGGGTCATGGCCAAGCACGCTGGAAATGGCATCGGCATCCATGTCGCTAAGAACGCGGCCTCCGAGCGCGGCACGACGTTGCACCGCTTGCCTGCTCTCAGCAATCGTGAGGGGGGCGCAGGTAACGGAGAGCGCTTCGATGCGCTTGCGGGCCTGATCCGTAAGAGAGAGAAGTACTTCAGGCCAAACTGGACATAGGACTTGCCACTGATCTGGAGCATCAGATTCGTCCTTGGTCGTTTCACTACGCCCGCTCCAGTTCGCAAGCTTTTCTAGAAGCTGAACGGGATTTCTGGAACGATTGATGTCCTCGACGACCAAAAGAAGCGAATGATGCCCCTCACATACTGCGCGGACATCGTCTTCAACACTCGATGCCAGTTGCGGATGAAGCTGCCGCAACGTCTGGCCTACCGCTTGATCGAGGTTAAGTGCGTTTTCCAGAATCTCGTGTGGAAGAAAGAGTCCATAACCTCCCTGATCAATGTGCTTTACCAATTTCTTGTAACAGGCAACAGACTTTCCGAAGCCGGATTCGGCTACAATAAAGGCGATGTCGTTGCGCGTAACATCCAGAATGCAATCGAGAGAGCGATCCACCCAGGCATCATTTTGATCGTCTGCGGGCCTGAAGTTTCGTGCGCTATCACGCGATAGCTTACTCAGAAGCTCACGCGACAGATGTTGGGGCTCGATACCAAGGAAAGTATGGCGCAACCATTGGCCTTGCGGTTTGTCAAGAAAATGCGCGAGGCGCGATCGCGGCCAAAGGTCGATTGTAATGCCGTGTTTCTTTGCCTCACCGTGCAGGTCTCGAACAAGCTCGACGGAAGGCTCTTGGTTGGTCGTCAGGACCAGTGTCGCTTCAAGTTGAGGATTTATAGCACGTTCCTCGGCGACTATTTTCGCAGTTTTGATGAGATCGCCTGCCGGTGCCGTGGGTCGACCCCCGCGACGAGGTTTCACCGTTGCTGGATCGTGCAACCACTTGGATTTTAGATCTGACGCTTTGGTCGTTGTGTGGTGAACAGCGACAAGCTGTGCAGGGAGGCCTCCCGAGACGTATGTAATGCCGTCGACAGGCGCTTTGACCGTTTTGCCATCAGCGTTCACGCCAGGGTGGACAAGCGACGAATACCGGCTATCTGCTTCACGCAGCACTGCAGTCGCGAGGCGTTCGAAGTGCCCTTCATCTGACATTTCTGCTAGCAATTTCGCGGTGCTGCTTGTCATGTCACTTTTGCTATTGATTCCATTGCTAGGGCCGATGGTCTCACAACCCTGAGCTAGTCACTAGGGTTTTGAAGCAAATGCGAGTCGGAGCGGAGCAATGCAAGTGAGGAATTAGAGCGCCTTCGCGCGAAAGGCGAGCCGCTACCGGCTCGTAGAGCGGGCCCTTCGGCCCGGTGCGGGACGGCTCCGATCAGCGATCTCCGCTTTTCCGTCCCGTTAAGATACAGATGAAAATTTGGTTGCGGGGAAGGGATTCGAACCCCTGACCTCAAGGTTATGAGCCTTGCGAGCTGCCAGGCTGCTCCACCCCGCGACATTGCGCGGACAATCTGTCGGAGCAGGAATCCTTGTCAAGAAATTTCTATCTAAAGTTGTTCTCTGGTTTCGGCGTCAACAGCAGACTCATAGATTTCCTGCAAGGGCCGCTCGGTCTTCGGCTTCGCCCTTCGCGCTTTCGACCGCATCACATTGATCGCTGAAGCATCCAGCATGTTCTTGATGTGAGCCGCATAGAACTTCTCGATCATCTCGACGCTGGTGCGGCAGGCGGTCGCGATAACCACTCACCCACTTGGGGCTGCGCTGCCCCTCGGTGATGACCTCGTACTCCTTCAAGAACTGGTCAGCTGCCTGCTCGAAGGTCTTTTCATTCGTGAGCAGGCCCGCCCGCGATTTCCCCCGCAGCTCCAGATACCAGTCCTCGGCGAACTGCTTGGCGTGGGCGAGGCTTTCTTCCTTGGTGCTCACCCGGCGGTTCTTGCCGTTCAAAAAGGTGGAGCACTGCCAGTAGCGCGAGTTCTCGCGCTTGTAGACGTGGAGTTTACCGCCCATGAGCTCATGGGTAATCACGACTGCCCCCTTTCCGGCGTTTCTGTGTAACACCTGTGTAAGGGGATTCTAGCACGAAAAAGGGGTTATGGAATCACCATAACCCCTTGAGAATATTGGTTGCGGGGATAGGATTTGAACCTATGACCTTCAGGTTATGAGCCTGCAAACGGAAAGGACTGGACTGGCAGAGGTCGCATGCGCTCAATTTAAGGCCCTTGAATTATTCCCAAGACCGAGCCATGCCCCTTAGACTCTACCAGCGAGACGGGTCCCCAAATTGGTATCTTCGAGGCACTCTGCGCGGCATCTTAGTCCGCGAAAGCTGCCAAACCGATGACCGCAAAATCGCCCAAGAAATCAAGGCAAAGCGCGAATGGGAAATCCTGCAACGTAGTGTCTATGGCGTTAAAGCATCGGGCACGTTCCTCGGCGCCGCTGCAATCTACTTAGAGAACGACGGCGACGCTCGGTTTCTGCAACCGCTGATCGATCACTTTGGTTCGATGGCGATCGCCAAGATTGATCAAGCCGCTGCCGATGCCGCCGCTAAGGCGATCTATCCCGGCCTCGCACCGGCGACAATCAACCGTCAGCTTTACACGCCTTTGTCGGCCGTCATCAACATGGCGGCCTCGAAGGGCTATGGGTCACCGGTCAAATTCACCCGACCGAAATTGCCTAAAGGCCGCGTGCGTTGGATCACGCATGCCGAGGCGTTTACCCTGATCGAAGCGTGCGCGCCGCATCTCAAGCCGCTCGTCGCCTTCCTGTTCTACACCGGCGCGCGCGTCGGCGAGGCCCTTTGGCTCGATTGGCGCAATGTCGATTTAAGTCGCGCTCAGGTCCAATTTCTCGACACCAAGAACGGCCGCGATCGCGGTGTGCCGTTGCATCCCGACCTCGTGGCGATCCTCGCCAACCTGCCACACCGGGAGGGCGAGGTGTTTCGGAAGCAAGGCCGAATAATCCGAAAGTTTGTGCCGGCACGCAGCAACTCGGGCGAGCCAATCGAGGTGATCGAGGACGTCCTTGGCGATCCCTATGCGCCGCTGGATCCGGATGACCCGCGTGACGTGTCGGCGGGATCTCGGATCAAGAAGGGTTTTAAGGCAGCGGTGACGCGCGCCAAGATCAAGGATTTCCACCCACACGATTGCAGGCACACCTGGGCGACGTGGCATTACCAAGAGAACCGCGATCTCAACATGCTGATGCACCTCGGCGGTTGGTCGAGCCTATCGATGGTGCTGCGCTATGCGCACGTCAACGTCGCCCACGCCGCCCCCTCGATCCAGAAAATGCCCTCGATCGGCCCGGCGCCGCCCAAGGCGGCAAAGTTGACCCCGGTCAAAGCAAGGTCGCGCAAGCGCGCATCATGAGCGACCGCGCTGGGATGGCATTTGTTGCCATTACGGGGGGCGTGTGTGCGGTGGCGGCGCTGGGTGCTGCCTGGGCAGGGAACACGTTGCCTGTGCCGATGGATGGCTGTACTTTGACCCGTGGTCGGATTCTCGAGCGACGGTCTTAGGACCAATAACCGCCTAGAATGGCAGCCGTACGGCCAGGCGCAGGTCTCGAAGCATTCGCTCTGATCAACACCATCAACCATTGCGGTGCGTCGGCCTGCGGCGATTGATCATGAAAGCGCCTCGCCCAAATTCCGCCCAATGCGATTGCTAAAACCGGAAAATACAAACTATATCAATACGATATAGAAGGATGTGATTTCCCTTCACACGGGAGAGGTCCAAGGTTCGATCCCTTGTGCGCCCACCACGTCGTCGTTGATTTCTTGCACTTTTTACGCGCTTGGCCGGGTTTGCTCGGCAACTCGGTGCAGAACGAAACGCGAAGACGACACTTCAATCCGTGGAAAATCCGTGGACTTTGTTCGTCCGATGTTCTGGGCGGCGCCACCCCGAGCTGCGACACTTTCGAATATGCGTATGATCAGTCAATTGACTATGTCTTCGCACCAGCCTCCCTCAGCGTAAACGAAGCTGACGAAGGATTGGGACAAGTTATTGGATGAGCGACACTACGCACGAGAATTCTTTGATAGGTGGGACGACGGTGCTTGCCCGGTCTGCAATCTTACCTACGTCGAGAGCGAGCCCGACGATCAACGCACTCACCTCCGTTGCCATCGCGCCGTCGTTAATGTTTTCGAACCGAAGCCGTACCCGCGCATCGCCAAGCTTTTCGCTGCACACGGACGTTTCATCCCGGTGACCATCATCTCTTCCCTTGCGCTTCGCCGCCGCGTCTTCCGGATTGGACGAGCCTTCCTAAGAGAGTTCGGAACCGACAGCCTCCAGTACGATGAGAAAGGCGACGGGGCGCAAGCTTTCATTATTGCCGACGCTGAGGGACGCTCACTCGGAGCATATGTTGTCGATGGCAGGAATATACCAACGCACCACCCCGTTGGGTCCTAATGTGGATCTGGATAGCTCCGGCGTTCCGTCGGCAAGGATCTCAGAGCGGCATGGGAGCACGCCCGAAAGCAGTTTCCAGATATCGAGCCAGAGCGGCCCCTCTCACCGGCTGCCGCAAGGTTCTTTGCCAAACGCGATGACGTTCGTCCCGAAATACGGGCCTACGCTCAGCGGCAGCTCGAAGTAAAGAGCTAGTCCGTACAGGTACTCTGCGCCCTGCTTCGGGGTCACGCTGTCGTGCTACGCACAGAGCCCTCTGGTCCTTCTGCTTCCATCCTTCGCGCCAATCCTCGTCAGTCCACTGGTTCCGAGTGCCCCGAAGGGTTCAGCACCGCTACATGCCGGGTAGGATTGTCCCGTTTAGCAGCCAAAGCTACCACACGGGCAGCCCCCCTATCGGCGAAGGGTCCACGCCTTTCGGTGTGTACTGATACCCACCAGTGCTCCGGCTTCCGGGTATCATCTGGCATCATTCGTTCCCATTGCTGCACCACCTATTATTCGTGCTTCAACATAGCGTTCGCCTCCTCTAATTCTATGTTGAGGATAGAAGCGCAAGTCGCTCGGCCTTCCTGTGGGTAGATACCAGCAGTCCGTCTCTCTCGCCTATTCACTGCACGCTAGTCAGCGGAGTAGAAAATGCCGAATCGGCACTTTCTGGCGATTTTTCACACCACCGCATAGGCGGCGCTGGCACGCGACTCCTGGTCACAATCCGGAACTGAAATCGGCATGTGGAAATCGGGAATAGTTCGCCCAGAAGCTTCCTGTCGGACGCCAGTACGCTAGCCTCCGTTGTGCGATTCGCTTCGTGCACCCAACGAGTGGGGAATGACAGACGTTTCCACAGACGGGAAGTGCCGGGTTTTGAGCCTCGATGGCGGGGGAGCCAAGGGCTTCTATACCCTTGGTGTGCTCAAAGAGATCGAGGCGCTCGTCGGCGTGCCGTTGTGTAAAACGTTCGACCTCATATACGGGACGAGCACCGGGGCGATCATTGCGGCCCTCCTGGGACTGGCAAAGTCGGTAGACGAGATCGAATCGCTCTATAGGCTCCGGGTGGTTGAAGTGATGGGCGAGTTCTTACCCACCAAGAAGACTGCCGCGCTTGAAGCACTCGCCAAAGAGGTCTTCGGAGAAGCTCGGTTCGACACATTCAAGACGAACATGGGCATTGTGGGCACGTCGGCGTGGGTGAATACCCGCCACCAACACTTCCGACAACCAGCGCGCGGAAGTGGCTGAGCAAAATTCCGACCGTGAAGTTCTCGCAAAAGTTACTGGAGATCAACACACAGTCGATGGACCAGCTCTGTCGCGTACTGTTCCCCGATGTCGATGTCATCCGCATCAATACGAAATATACCCAACCCGAGATGGCGACCGACATGCTTGAGTCCAACATGGAAAAGCTCGGCAAGCTCTGGAGCCGTGGACGAGACTCAGCGCGTGAGCAGGAGGCACAGCTCAGGACATTTCTTGCTCTAGGAGAGGCCAGTGGGAATCTCGGAAAGCCAGCTTGAGACGTGGTCACA
Source organism: Bradyrhizobium sp. WBAH42 (assembly GCF_024585265.1). Taxonomy (NCBI): domain Bacteria; kingdom Pseudomonadati; phylum Pseudomonadota; class Alphaproteobacteria; order Hyphomicrobiales; family Nitrobacteraceae; genus Bradyrhizobium; species Bradyrhizobium sp. WBAH42. The sequence continues at coordinate 8,110,311 of NZ_CP036533.1, read as the reverse complement.
TCAAGGCCAAACGGCACAGTTCACGGCGACCTATCAGACTATCAAGGCGATTCTTGATGACTCGCGGGCGCCTTATGCCAATCGCGATGCCGATACGTTCCTGCAGGGCTCGTACAAGAACGAAACGAACATCCACGCGGATAGCGACGGGGACATCGTACTGCGGACTAAGGCGGTCTATTACTCCGACACCAGCAATCTGCAGCCGGACGAAAAAGCCCGGTTTGATAAGGGATGGTCGCGCGCCACATACCAGCTCTCGGATTTCAAGAACGAAGTCGTTTCGTGGCTCCGGCAGCACTTTGGAAACTCCGTCGTTATAGGGAAAAAGGCGATCACGATCAAAGGCAACGGAACCTCCCGGCGCGATGCTGACGTGTTGGTGTGCGCTGAGTTCCGTCGTTATCACTCCTAGCCGAATGACTACAATCCGGGATACGTCGAGGGCATCTGCTTCTTCCTACCCGGTGACGTGCGCATTGAAAACTTCCCAGAACAGCATCACGACAACGCCACGACGAAGCATCAAGCGACGCAGCGCCTCTTCAAGCCTACTGTCCGGGTCTACAAAAACCTGCGCAACAAGCTGAGCCAGGAAGGCCGCCTGGCCGATGGGGTCGCGCCGTCCTATTTTCTGGAAGGCATGTTGTACAATGTTCCGCCGGATCGGTTCGGCGGCACGCATACAGCCAACTTCGTCGATACCTTAAACTGGATCATTGATGCGGACAGAACGAAGTTCGTGTGCGCGAATGAGCAATTCTATTTGCTTTGGGAGAATGACCCCGTGTGCTGGACTGCCGCCAAGTGCAACGCGTTCCTCAACGCGGCGGTGAAGTATTGCGATGAGTGATCGACATGGCCGACCAATTAGAACGGCCTGCCGATCTTGGCCTCGCGATCAAGATTATAAAAGAGCCGATCTCAAGACGACGATGCACGCAACCTAGCTAAGCGGTTCTCATAGCCGAGCCCATAGCCGACGTCTCGCCGCCGAGCCGTGACCACATACGCAGTCGCCCCCGCGAAGGAAGAGTTCGGAAATTGGTGCCGATTGACGTACATTGGAGATACCGGCGAACCGCGCTAAAGTAGGATTGGGCACGAATCTCCCTCTTTCCGGTACGAAGGCTCCATCGAATTCACACGATGGCGCGCGCCCAAAGTCGAGGGAGTCGCTGGGGCTGGCAGGAAAAATACATGGCGCTGAAAAAATCTGAACTGTACAGCTCGCTCTGGTCTGGCTGCGACGAACTTCGCGGAGGGATGGATGCGAGCCAATACAAGGATTACGTCCTTTCGTTTCTCTTCATCAAATATGTTACCGACAAATACGCGGGTGTGCCCTATGCCCCGATCAAGATTCCGAAGGGCGCAGATTTCTCCGCTATGGTCGCCCTGAAGGGCAAGAGCGACATTGGAGACCAAATTAACAAAAAGATCATCGCGCCACTTGCCGCCGCGAACGACCAGTTAAACCAAGCCGATTTCCCGGACTTCAACGACGCGACAAAGCTCGGCGACGGTAAGGAAAAGGCAGAAAAACTCACCAACCTGATCGCCATTTTCGAAAACCCGGCGCTCGATTTTTCAAAGAACCGCGCCGAGGGCGACGACATCTTGGGCGATGCGTATGAATATCTCATGCGCCACTTCGCCACCGAAAGCGGCAAGAGCAAGGGCCAGTTCTATACTCCCGCTGAAGTCAGCCGCGTCATGGCTCAGATCATCGGCATTCGTCAGGCCCATACGACCACCAACACAACCGTTTATGACCCTACCTGTGGCTCCGGCTCACTGCTGCTGAAAGTCGGCGACGAGGCCAGCGCCAAGGTTTCGCTCTACGGACAGGAGAAGGACTCAGCCACGAGCGGTCTTGCCCGCATGAACATGATCCTGCACGACAACCCGACGGCGCAGATCGTGCAGGGCAACACGATTGCCGATCCAAAATTTAAGGACGGTGACGCCATAAAGCAGTTCGATTTCGTCGTCGCCAATCCGCCGTTTAGCGACAAACGCTGGAGCACCGGCCTCGATCCCCTGCACGACCCGCACGACCGCTTCAAGGGCTTTGGCGTGCCGCCCACTAAACAGGGCGATTACGCCTATCTTCTGCACATTGTCCGGTCGCTGAAAAGCACGGGTTCTGGCGCGTGCATCCTCCCACACGGCGTCCTCTTCCGAGGTAACGCCGAGGCCGATATTCGCCGCGCCCTTGTGCGCAAGGGCTACATCAAGGGCATCATCGGCCTGCCTGCTAACCTGTTTTACGGCACGGGCATTCCCGCCTGCATCGTCGTGGTGGACAAGAAAGGGGCGCAGGCCCGCAAGGGCGTTTTCATGATCGACGCGAGCCAAGGCTTCATGAGGGATGGCCCGAAGAACCGGCTTCGGGCGCAGGACATCCACAAGATTGTCGATGCATTCACCAAGGCGCTCGACATTCCCGGTTATTCCCGTAGCGTCTCCTTCGCAGAGATCGAGAAAAACGACCACAACCTCAATCTCCCCCGCTATATCGACAGCCAGAAGGCGGAAGACCGGCAAAACATCGAGGGACACTTGCGCGGCGGCATCCCGCAGGCTGACATCGACGCGCTCAAAGCCTATTGGGACGTTTGCCCCAATCTGAAAGCGGCGCTCTTCAGTGAATGCCGTCCCGGTTTTATCGAGCTAGCTGTCGATAAGTCCGCAATCAAATTGGCGATCTTCGAGCATCCCGAGTTTGTCGCCTTCACGGGAGAGATGGCCAAGCACTTCGATACGTGGCGAAACAAGAGCGCCGAATCGCTGAAGGCACTGAAAACCGGAGTCCACCCCAATGACGTGATTGCGGCACTCTCCGAAGCATTGCTCGCACACTACGCGGGCGAGCCGCTGATCGACAAATACGACGTATATCAGCACCTCATGGATTATTGGGCAGAAACGATGCAGGACGATTGCTATGTCATCGCCCTCGACGGCTGGAGGGCGGAACCCCAACGCGTTGTCGAAAAAGATAAGAAAGGCAAGGAAAAGGACAAAGGCTGGACCTGTGACCTGATCCCGAAACCCTATATCGTGGCCCGGTTCTTTGCGAAGGAGCAGGCGGAGATCGACCAGTTGAGCGCGCAACAGGAGGCGGCCAGCGCCGTCCTGGCCGAGCTGGAAGAAGAGTACGGCGGCGACGAAGGCGCCTTTTCCGAACTCGACAAGGTGAACAGGGGGGCGATCAATGCTCGCCTCAAGGAAATCAAGGGCGACAAGGACGCCGCCGACGAGGCGGCCGCCCTTAGGAAGTGGCTGGAACTGTCGGATGAGGAGGCCGACCTCAAGAAGGCGCTCAAAGCCGCGGAAGCCGACCTCGATGCCAAGGCTTACGCCAAATATCCTAAGCTGACCGAGGCCGAGATCAAGACGCTGGTGGTCGATGATAAATGGATGGCCCGCATCGAGGCGGACATTCACGGCGAGATAGATCGAATCAGTCAGGCTCTAACCCAGCGGGTGCGCACGCTCGCCGACCGGTATGAAGTGCGGATGCCTGACCTCGCGAAACGCGTGGCCAATCTCGATACAAAAGTCGAGCGGCACCTCAGGGCGATGGGGTTTGCGTGGGCATGACTAGCGCAATCGCGGCTCCGTCAATTAAAGCGGAAGCGCCGAGCAATTTCCGCGAAACTGATCTCGGCCCGCTCCCTGCCGATTGGGTCATTCGTCGCGTCGATCATGTTTGCTCCTTGGTCAACGGAAGGGGCTTCAAGCCTTACGAGTGGCGCGACCGGGGCCTGCCGATCATCCGCATACAAAATCTTAACGGATCGAATGAGTTCAACTATTTCGATGGTGCGTATCACCGCAAGATCGAAGTTGCACCGGGCCAGTTGCTCTTTGCTTGGTCCGGCAGTCGAGGAACCTCCTTTGGACCGCACATTTGGGCTGGCCCCTTGGGTGTCCTCAACTATCACACCTGGAAGGTGGTCGTTGATGAAAAGTCAGTGTCGGCGGACTTCTTCTTTCACGCGCTGAAAGGCTTAACAGAATACATCGAGGATCAGGCACACGGCGCGTCTGCTTTGGTGCATGTCCAAAAATGGCAGATGGAAGGCTTTCAGATTGCCCTTCCTCCTACTGTCGCCGAACAACACGGCATCGCCGAGGCGCTTTCGGATGCGGATGCACTGATCGATGCGTTGGAAAGCCTCATCGCCAAAAAACGCGCCGTGAAGCAGGGCGCAATGCAGGAGCTTCTTTCCGGGCGGCGGCGGTTGGCGGGGTTCAGCGGTGAGTGGCAGGAGAAGTCTATCGGCGAACTCGCTAGCATCGATCCTGAGAACCTCGGCTCACAGACCTCGCTCGACTATGCGTTCAACTATATTGCGCTTGAGGACGTGCGAGAAGGTTCTCTTTGTGGCTTTTCCGAGCGAGTATTCCATTCCGCCCCTTCCCGAGCGCGTAGAAGGCTACGAAACGGTGACGTTCTGGTTGCGACCGTTAGACCCAACCTAAGATCACATCTGCTTTTCACAATCGAAGGCGGCGAATGGGTTTGTTCGACCGGGTTTTCTGTTCTGCGCTGCCATCCAGAAGTCGCTGCTGCTGGCTTTATCTTCGCGCACCTGTTTGGTGACGTTATCGCCCGACAAATCGAAATGAGATGTAGCCGCCCTTCGTATTCCATGCCCACCGCTAGAGGAGCAGGCCGCAATATCCGCAGTGCTATCCGACATGGACGACGAGCTAGGGGCGCTGACCGAGCGCCTCGCCAAAGCCCGCCAGATCAAACAGGGGATGATGCAGGAATTGCTGACGGGCAAAGTGAGGCTGGTATGAACGATTTTGTCGGCAAGCCCGAAAAAGCCACTCAGACGCGCGTCATCGGCCTCTTCAAGGGAGAATTGGCCTGGCGCTATTTAGGCGACTGGAGCGACCGGACGGACAACAGCAATATCGAGGAGAGCTTGCTTGCCACTTATCTCAAGGGCGCCGGTTATTCCGCTGCCCATATCAGCGCCGCACTCCATAAGCTGCGCTCTGAGGCGCATAACACGCACCGGAGCCTCTACGACAACAACGCAGCCGTGTATGGGCTGTTGCGCTACGGCGTCGATGTGCAGCTACACGCGGGTAAGCCGACCGACAACATAAAGCTGATTAACTGGAAGGAGCCAGAAAAGAACGACTTCGCAATGGCGGAAGAGGTCACCCTCAGGGGCGGGCTGGAACGCCGTCCTGACCTCGTTCTCTACGTCAATGGTATCGCCATCGGCGTGATCGAACTGAAAAATAGCAGGGTCACCATCGGCGACGGTATCCGTCAGCTTCTCTCAAACCAGAAGCCTGAATTCAACGCCTGGTTCTTTTCTACCATGCAGATCGTCTTTGCCGGGAACGATTCCGAAGGGCTGCAATACGGCACCATCGGAACGCCGGAAAAAATGTTCCTCAAATGGAAGGAGGACGAACAGGACAACACCGGGTTCAAGCTCGACAAATACCTGCGCAAACTCTGTCGCAAGGACCGGCTGATCGAACTGCTGCACGATTTCGTTCTCTTCGACGGCGGCGTGAAAAAACTGCCGCGGGTGCATCAATATTTCTCCATCAGGGCCGCCCAACAAAACGTGCGCGAGCACAAGGGCGGTATCATCTGGCACACCCAAGGCTCGGGCAAAAGCATCGTCATGGTGCTGTTGGCCAAATGGATCCTAGAGAACAACCCCAACGCACGCGTGGCGATCATCACCGACCGCGACGAACTGGACAAGCAGATCAAGCGCGTTTTCACCGAGGTAGGCGAGACTATCCATCGCACCAGCAGCGGGCGCGACCTTATGGCCAAGCTCGGTGAGGCCAAGCCGCGACTCCTTTGCTCGCTGGTTCACAAGTTTGGCCGTCAGGGCGGCGACGATTTCGACGCGTTCATCAAGGAAATCGAATCCCAAGCGGCTAAAACCATAGGCGAAATTTTCGTATTCGTCGATGAGTGCCACCGCACTCAGAACGGTAAGCTCCACCGCGCCATGAAGGCGCTGATGCCCAGCGCCGTCTTCATCGGGTTCACCGGCACGCCGCTGCTTAAGAAAGATAAGCAAACGAGCCTTGAGGTGTTCGGTGGCTATATCCATACTTACAAATTCGGCGAAGCCGTCGAGGACGAGGTTGTCCTTGACCTGATCTACGAGGCGCGCGACATCGATCAGCGCCTTGGCTCCGAAGACAAGATCGAGGCGTGGTTTGAGGCCAAGACCAAAGGTCTCAACCACTGGCAGAAGGACGAACTGAAAAAGAAGTGGGGCACGATGCAAAGCGTGCTCAGTTCCCGCTCGCGCATGGAGCGCGTCGTGCAGGACATTATATTCGATTTCAGCGTGAAACCCCGGCTATCCAGCCAGCGCGGTAACGCCATTCTGGTCGCCTCCAGCATCTACGAGGCTTGCAAATACTACGAGGCATTACAAAAAACCGAATTGAAAGGCCGCTGTGCGCTTGTCACCTCCTACAATCCTAACACTCAGGACGTGACCAAAGAGGAAACGGGGGCCAATTCCGAAACCGACAAGCAATTCATTTACAACATTTATACCGAATTGCTCAAAGCCGTTCAGGCCAAGCCCGGCCTGTCCAAGACCGAGACCCACGAAGAGGACGCTAAGGACCGCTTCATCAAGCAGCCCGCCAACATGAAGCTCCTTATTTTAGTGGACAAGCTGCTGACTGGCTTCGACGCACCGTCATGCACTTATCTCTATGTCGACAAGTCCATGCAAGACCACGGCCTGTTTCAGGCAATTTGCCGGACCAACCGGCTCGACGGCGAGGACAAAGATTTCGGCTACATCGTAGACTACATGAGCCTTCTCAAAAAGGTCGAAAAGGCCATCGCTGTCTATACGTCCGAGATCGACACCAGCGCGGGCGGGGCCGACCCCAGTGTGTTGATGAAGGACCGCCTGGACAAGGGCCGCCAGCGTCTCGACGAGACGCTTGAGGCCGTCGCCCTTATTTGCGAGCCGGTCCAGCCGCCCCAGGGCGAATTGGAGCATATCCACTATTTCTGCGGCAACACCGAGATCGCAACCGACCTGACCGAGCACGAACCGCAGCGCGCGGCACTGTACAAAGTCGTCGCCTCGCTTGTGCGAACCTATGCAGGCATCGCCGACGAACTGGAGGAAGCGGGCTATAGCGCCAGCGACATCGCGCGGATCAAGCAGAAGGTCGGGCAAGCCATCGCCATCCGCGAGATGGTGCGCCAAGCCAGCGGCGAAGTCCTCGACCTCAAAGCCTACGAGGCCGACATGCGACATCTCATCGACACCTATATAGAGGCGGACGAGCCGCGTAAGATTTCTCCGTTCGACAATGTGAGCCTGCTCGACCTGATCGTGAAGTCCGGCATTGCCGATGCAATTGGCCAGCAACTCGGCGCCATCAAGGACAAGGAAGCCATCGCTGAGACGATTGAGAACAACGTTCGGAGCAAGATCGTCAAGGAACACCTGAACGATCCGGTCTATTACGAGCGCATTTCGGCTCTTCTGGACGAGATCATCAAAGCGCGGAAGGCCAAGGCGCTTGATTACGAGGCATATCTCAAGCATGTGGGAGACCTGATAAAGAATCTCGTCGCGGGAAAGAGCGATACGACCCCACCCCGCCTCGACACGCCGGGCAAGCGCGCTCTGTACAACAATCTTGGCGAGAACGAGGAACTTGCGCTGAAAATCGACTTCTTAGTCAAGGCCCATCGCCCCGACGGATGGCGCGGCGTCGAAACCAAGGAACGGACGATCAAGGCCGCGATTTATAAGGTGCTCAATGACGAAGACGCGGTCGAGCGTATCTTTCCCATCATCAAGTCGCAGACGGAATATTGATGCAAGCCGAACTCAACGTCGGTGGAATTGCCGTCGATGTCCTCTTCAAGGACATTAAGAACGTGCATCTGAGTGTCTATCCGCCGACCGGCCGGGTCCGTATTTCTGCACCGCAGCGGATGAGCCTTGAGAATGTCCGGCTCTTCGCCATCTCAAAAATCGGCTGGATCAAACGGCACCAAGGGAAGATCACCCGCCAGCCCAGAGAAACGCCGCGCGAATATCTTGAGCGCGAAAGTCACTACGTTTGGGGACGGCGCTATCTCCTGACCATTAAGAAAGGAGGCTCTAGACCGGTTGTCGCGCTTAGCCACAAAACCCTCGCATTGACCTTGCCAGAGGGTACGTCTGCAAGCCAGTGCGAAGACGCGCTGGCTGAATGGTATCGGACAGAGCTACGCGAACGCGCCGCGCCTCTGCTGGCGAAATGGGCGAGATTGCTCAACGTCGAGCTTGAACGCTTCTATATCCAGCGAATGAAAACCAAATGGGGCAGTAGCAGCCCGGCTCGCAAAACCGTGCGGCTAAACCTCGAATTGGCGAAATTTTCACCCGAGTGCCTGGATTATGTGGCACTCCACGAAATTGCGCATTTTGTGGTGCCAAATCACACCGATAAATTCGTCGCGCTGCTCAATCGTCACATGCCCGGCTGGCCAACGATACGGGATCGCCTAAACGAGGGGCCACTCCCCGCTATCACGGGATGACGCCAGAGATTTTGAGTAGCGCAACCAGGGCCATGCCGCGGCATTATCTGTTCATTCATCAGCGAATCACTTGCAGCAGTGGCCTTAGCTGTTTGACAGCAGAGTTCTCTGCAGTCACGTCGCGGAAGATAGGACTGGCGCGTTAGCTTCTCGACGCGCCGCTATTTGCTCTAGTTCGCAAAACAGCCGCTCTTCGAACAGTTCACTCTCAAATGAGCAAAAAACATGGCCAAATCTAACAGGAAAAATACGTCGCCGAACATCGTAAAACGAACAGTTGTGCCGATTCGGCGTAAGAACGCTGAACTTCGTACACGAGAGTATCTGACCGATGACGGGTACTGTCCAGAATCTTTCGCACTTTTGATCAGGCGACGGCTCCGGTTTCAGAGAGTTGTGGCTGATAGAGCGGTCGCATGTTCATGTAGCATTGGTCGACCACGCCGTTCCGGCAATGTGCCGCAGCCGGGCCGCCGCTAAGTTGAGACAGGATTGACCGTCGGGGAAGGCGCCGACGACACGGGTTCGTCGCCGGATCTCCTTCATGATGCGCTCGAGCGGATTGCCCCGGAACTTCGCCGTCCGCTGGAACGAGCCGTCCTTGTTCAGGATGATTCCCTCGTCGACCAGGGCTGCCCAGGGCAGGAAGTCGGCGAGCCGCGCGTTGGAATGGCGATATTCGGCAAGGTTCATCATGACTGAGAGCTCAAGCGTTGAGATGACCGGGGATGCGCAGATGTCGGCGCACCACATCGACAAAAGCGGGGTCGCGCTTGGCGGCCCAGACCGCGGCCATATGGCCGATGAACCAGAGGACCAGACCCGCGATCCAGAGCCGCAGCCCCAGACCCAAGGCTGCGGCAAGCGTGCCGTTGACGATCGCAACCGACCGCGGCGCGCCGCCCATCAGGATTGGCTCAGTGAGTGCGCGATGAACGGGCACGACAAAGCCTGCGACAGGTTCATCCATCAGATCACCACGCCACCGCCGAAGGAGAAGAACGACAGGAAGAAGCTTGAGGCCGCAAACGCGATCGACAGACCGAACACGATCTGGATCAGTCTGCGGAAGCCGCCCGAGGAATCCCCGAATGCGAGCGTTAGGCCGGTCACGACGATGATGATGACCGCGATGATCTTTGCGACCGGCCCTTCCACTGACTGCAAAATCTGATTGAGCGGCTGCTCCCACGGCATGTTCGAGCCAGCCGCCCATGCGGGCTGAATTGCCAAAAACATGGTGCCGTAGGCGGCCAACGATGTACCTCGAAGAAAGCGAAATTGCTGACGCATGTCAGTCTCCTGCTGTTGAAAGGCTGTAGTCACCGGTGGCATCCAGCCCTGAGACGGCGGCGAGTTCAGCGAGGCGGCGGTCAGCGCCGCGTCCCATCAGCACGGCGATGAGGTTGATGGTCTCGGCGATCAGGGCGCGCGGAACCGTGACGACGGCTTCCTGGATGAGCTGCTCGAGCCGACGCAGCGCGCCGAGCGCAGTGCCAGCATGGATGGTACCAATGGCCACCGGGATGGCCGGTGCCCCAGGCCTTGAGAAGGTCGAGTGCTTCGGCACCTCGGACTTCGCCGATCGGGATGCGATCAGGACGCAGTCGGAGGGACGAGCGCACAAGATCCGACAGCGTCGCCACACCATCCTTGGTCCGCAAAGCGACGAGATTGGGCGCTCTGCACTGTAGCTCGCGGGTGTCTTCGATCAGCACGACCCGATCGGAGGTCTTCGCCACCTCGGCCAAAAGCGCATTCGTCAACGTGGTCTTGCCCGTCGATGTCCCGCCAGCGACAAGGATGTTCTTCCGCGCGGCAACCGCGTTCTGCAGGATCCTGGCCTGCTCTGAGGTCATGATCTTCTTGGCGGTGTAGTCGTCGAGCGTAAACACGGCGACGGCGGGCTTGCGGATAGCAAAGGCCGGTGCTGCAACGACCAGAGGCAAGAGACCTTCGAAACGCTCGCCGGTCGAAGGCAATTCGGCCGAGACCCGTGGCGAACCGGCATGCACCTCGGCACCGACGTGATGCGCGACCAGGCGAACAATGCGCTCGCCATCGGCAGCGGACAGAGTTTCGCCTGTGTCCATGAGGCCATTCGACAGCCGGTCGATCCATAGCCTCCCATCCGGATTAAGCATCACCTCGATGATCGCTTCGTCTTCGAGGTAGCCTGCAATCGCGGAGCCGAGCGCGCTACGCAGCATTCGCGCACCACGCGAACTCGCTTCCGATTGAATGGAATGGATTGCCACCGTTCGCCCCACCGAATGAGGACGCTCAAAGAGCTCCCTCAGATGGGGATCACTAGAAAAGGCACTAATGCACTTGGCGCAACAAGCGCTTTCGCTGATCGTAGGCTGGCGTAGAAAAAGAAAGACTGAGAATCGATATTTGACGGCTAGCTCGTATCCGTTCGCCGCGAGTTACTGCTCACCACTCCGCGTCGTCATCCCCGGGCAGGAGGACGACCGAATCCTCATACACCCAACTGACTCGACAGCGCAGGAAACATCCGCCTGCTTGAAGACGAGGATTGAACTCGTCCACGAAGCAATGGATCGGCGCCGGGGCAGCGCGAACCACCAACGTCGCGATCTGCAGTCAGCGCTTTGCTTTTCCTTCCAGTTCAAGACGCGTATCTTGGTGAGCCTTCCACGAGCAAACGCGGTGATGCCCTGCACGAAATCAAAGATGCTTTCCGGCTTGCGGTTTTCCTCGCCCAGAACGGTCTCGATGATCTTGGACGCCTCGGATTTGGAAAACCCGCCTTTGCGGAGGAAGGTCTCCCGGTCCTCGTCCGTCCGTGCAACGATCCGCTGTCGCGCCGCCTTGACGCCGGCGACGAATAGCGCGGGCGAGGAATTGGCGAAGCTGGTCAATGTGGGGGCCGCTTCATGCGCAAAGCGTTGCGCCGCAAATTTTGAATGGCGAATGGTGATCTCTTCGAAATTCTCCACACCCCAAAGGTTACGGTTCATACACACGGCGCGGAGGTAGAAGCTGGCAATGCCCAGCGTCTTGCGCCGACTTCACTATTCCAGCAGTAAAATCCCCGGAAATACAAATCCGGCGAACCGCCCGGCAAACGCCCCGCCTCGATCGGATTGATATCGTCGACGAGAAACAGGAATACGTCCCGATCGCTGGCGCAGAAGTCGTGGTATCCTTCGTCACTTCCACGAAGGGATTGTGCGTCATGGTTGACCAATCCAAGACGCCCGGCACCTTCCAACGCGTGTCGCCGGTACCGTTACCCGCGATCTTCATGACCGCGGCGATCAGTTCATGATCCCAAATGCGGCCGTAGTCTGGCCCGGTGACGGCGCGAAGCTCAACGCGACCGTCATTGGTCTCCAGCATCTTCACGAGCTCGGCGCGATGTGACAGCAAGCCGTGTTGCAGGTTGATGGCCGATAGGGCCGCGGGAAGCTGCCGCCTAGGAAATCGGCGCGCCGACAAGCGTACACAACTGGCTAAAGCTCCAATGGCTCGGGGCCACCGGCTCGTCACGTCCCGGCACCGCCAGCGCCAACCGCTCGGAGTTTGCCGGCTCGCCTCCACTTGGATCGCCCGGCTTTCCACCGTTCGCGCTTGCGCGCGGTCCGCCCGTCCTCGCACTGCTTCATAAAGGTCCGGCAAGTTCAGAAACCGCTCGTCATCGGGTCGCGCAAACCACTCAGACGACACGCGGCCAATCCGCTGACCGCGCGATACCTCCACGCGAAAACCGCCGGAAGCAGGCTGTTGGCCTTGAGACAAAGTCATCATGTTCATGGTCATTTTCCTATTCTTATGGGCTGAGGTTGAAGCGGAGCGCTGCGCTGCAACCCTGCCCGTCGGCGAGACCTGGGGTAGCAAGGGCAAGGGCCGCCGGGGCGGAGGGGGGTCACCCGCCTGGCACGGGCGCGCTAACAGCGCGCGTCTGCACGCGCCTGACGACGACGTCATCATGAAAATCCTTTGCGCGGAAGACCGGGGATACCGCCCCGGCCGGCACGGCGAGCCGTGCTTCGCCCTTGCGTGCGCGAGGGCGGAGCCCTTAGCAATCTCATCAAAAGAAAAAATCTCTTCCGTTCCTTCGAAGCGGCGCAAGAAACGAAAACGGCCCCGCCTCCGAGGAGGCGGGGCCGTTAATCGCATGGGATCAATCGCTGCGGCGCGACCAGATCAGGGTGAAGCCCTCGTCACCTTCGACCTTGACTAGCGAGGCGTAGATCGGGGCCGGGAAGCTCGGATCGTCGAGCTTGACCGAGAGGTATTCGCGATCGCTCTCGCGGGCGGTCTTCTTCCAGGCTGCGCCGAACTCGGTCGTGCCGGCGAAGAGTGCGGAAGTCAGGCGCCTTGTCGTGATCCTTCTCGGATGCCGCGAACCTTGCCTTGATGTTCAGGGTCAGGGTCTTGATCGAGCCGGTGTAGCCGTTCTCCGACGCGGTGAAGGTGCCAATGATAGCCATGGTGGGTCTCCGTCTGTTGCTCGGGCCGCGTCCATCGCAGCCTCGATGGCGATTCTTGGCCCGGGGAGCGATCAGCCCGCAGCCTTCAGCCCGCAGCGCAGCGGAGAACGGCGAAAAGCCTGCTTTTTTGCCTTCCGCGAGGAATGCCGCCTCTTCGCGGCAGGGAAAAAAGTAGGCGCAGCCGTTGCGGGAAGGCGATCGAGGCCTCTTGCCGGCCCTCGGGCCTGATCAGCCCATTCGAGGTTGGGTTGGACGTGCGTCGTGAACGAACTGACAGAGAGAAGCATGCCGGCTGCAGCACCGCGGTACAAGAACGCAGCGGGATCGATCTGACGCATGCTGACGCCTTCGCATCAACGGCAAGAAAGACGCAGCTTCGACAGATTTAGCGGACCCAATCGTACTCTCGTGCGCCTGATGGAAACCACGGTCGGGCCGGATCATTTGGCGGACGATTGGAAGGCAAGCAATGGTGCCCATCCCCATTTCTTAACGTGAGCGACAGGGCAATCCCTTGGCCGCATAAGAAACTTTGACGGAGGGCTCGCGCCTTTGTCGGCGCACGCGCTTCGTGGAATTAAGAACTTATGTACCAGCCTTGGTCTGCTCTTGATTAAGGCGTGTACACACACACTCACAACTCGGAAACACAGCGGATCGACGTCCATTCTATATTTTATTAGCCCGTGACAGACGAAAGCGGACATCGCCGGACGTCTGTGCTTGGCAAGCCGACGACACTGCACCGGCCACCTCCGGGAAGTATCGGCTCAACGATCAAGAGGGCCATGGTTCCGTAGGGCCCTTTTCATGGGCGCCTGAAGTCGAACGACGATTTCTCCTGCTCGCTTACTGTCCTCAGCGATCATATTGAGGGTTCGCCGGACTTCCTCCAGATCTGGCCGTTGAGCGCTCAGCCAGGTTAAGCCGGCCTCTGCATTGATGATCGTCGCTGTGAGCGCGTTCACGATTGCACCATAGGTACTCACAAATTCCGCTGAGGCCAGCAATGGCGCTTCGTCCTTTCCGTCGCCCAGACCTGCTCCTAATTCGAAACAGGAGCGATGCAATGCCTTAGACGTTTGCCGGACGGCGTTTGTGGCCTTGCCATCGAGCACAACGTCGGCTTGTGACCCCATGGGCACGTGGCGGCCGACAGCCTTAAAGACAGCAGCGAACACGCGTTTTCCCACAACGAGCTGAAGCCCCGCTTGGATGGTACGGTGCTCGATGGCGCAGATGTACCAACTCGGCGTCCACTTCCACAACATAGCTCACTCCTCTGGTGGGCTGCGAGAAGGATGCGGATCGGCCGGAGGAACGCTCTAAACGTCGATGTGGCGCACTTTTCCGGCCTGTTCTTATGAGTTCTGAGGCTTCCATATTGGGCGAATTTAGACATCCGCGTCTTTTACGAGTACACGCCCCAATGGATGTGGTGTTCAATGTGCAGCTAGTTCTTCCTTGATTACTGCCACGTAATATGCTGCGCCGATGCCGAGGATTTGGTCATTGAAGTCGAAAGCCGACTGATGGAGGCCAGAGCCTGTCAGCAAAGGGCCTGCACCGATCCAGGCGTAGGCCCCCGGCCGATGTTGCAGCATAACGGAGAAATCTTCCGCACCCATCGACGGCCGAAAATCCGTGTCCACCGCGTCAGACCCGAGTACATTGCGTGCCGCTCGTTGCGCAACCAAGGCCTCGCGGTGTGAGTTCACCGTACTCGGCATCCGGCGCATATAGTTCAAAGCGATACTTACATCGAACGCTTGGCCGAGACCCGACGCGATTGCCTGCAATCGACTTTCGATACGATCTTGAACTTCATCCTTGAAAGTTCGAACGGTCCCACCGATCTTGATCTCGTCCGGGACAACATTGTGAACCTCGCCACCCTTAACAAACGTAATGGACGCGACTCCCTGCTCGAAGGGATCGATATTTCGCGCAACCACAGTCTGAATAGCCGAAATGAGTTTCCCCGTAACTACGGCTGGATCTCTCAAATAGTGGGGGAGCGCCGCATGCCCCCCTTGCCCCCTCACCAAAAAGTCGAATGTATCGAAGCGAGCCATCATCGGTCCTGGCTGCACTGCAATGCGTCCCTGATCCAAACCGGGCCAATTGTGTAGTGCATAGATTGATTGGACAGGGAATCGTTCGAAAAGTCCTTCTTCGACCATTCGGCGACCGCCGCCCTCGTTCTCCTCTGCTGGCTGAAACACAAACACGACCTTTCCCGCGAATTCACGGTTCTGCGCCAGATGTTTTGCCGCGCCTAGCAGCATTGCCATATGGCCATCGTGGCCGCAGGCGTGCATCATGCCTTGGTGCTTCGATGCATACTTGATGTTCGAGGTCTCCGTAATGGGCAACGCGTCGAGCTCAGCACGAAGGCCGATCGCTTGATCGGATTGGATGCTACCTTCCAACACTCCAACGACGCCGGTGCCCGCGAGGCCTCGCTCGACCCGCAAGCCAAACTTGTTAAGGCATGCAGCAACAAAGTCTGCTGTCTTCGTCTCGCGATAAGCAATCTCCGGCATCTGATGAAGCGCATGTCGCCATTCGCGCATACGTTGAACCGTCTCTTCTGATACGTGAAAATTCATGACTTTCTTTTGTCCGTCTGTCCTGTCACACAGCGAGCGAGAATTGAGACAAGCTCAACAACCATCGCACGAGGGTGGAGGCAGAAGACAAATAAGTCTTGGATGGATGAGACCTACGCTAAGCTGCAGCGCGCCAAGCAGACCGAAAGGTGCCAGGAGTCATACCAAATGTGCGCACGAATTCGCGTGTCAGGTGCGCTTGATCGTAAAATCCGGCGTCTAATGCGGCTTCTACTAGCGACGCTTGGCCCCGCAGCAGCGTTTTGGCACGATGGATTGCCAAGAGAGAATGAAAATTGTGGACGCTCGTACCGACCTCCTTGCGGAACCGCCGCGACAAATAGCGTGGCGAGATGGAGCAAGCGGCCGCAATCTCATCTAGATCGGATTGGAGCGTTTTTCGACGCGCGAGAATCGACGCAGCTTGCGCTGCAAGCGAGGAGCGGTCGTCTGGGAGATAGCCTAACCTTGGTGAAGGTGATTGCACTGCAAATTCCGATATGAACGACCAGCCCTCCTCATCGACTGGCGCAAATCGATGAACAAATCCGGCCGGAACCACAACGGTGTCGCCAGCTGACACTTCATAGAATTTGTCTCGCAGATACAGCCGCGCTCGTCCTGCTAGGAGATGCACGATCTCGTCGCCGGCATGGAAATGCGGCCGAAATCGCCAGCAATGCTGACCTCCTTTGATAAATTCAATGCGACCGACTTTCGACGGCAGTACGGACAGCGTCGTTCGCGGTTCTGATGCGGACTTGGGCGCTACCACGGTCGTGCTCCGAATTTGGATCCAAATCGATTGTCGTAGGAACTCCCCAGTCAAGAATTTTAGCATACCGCCACAAGAGTCCAAGAGACTAACTACGCGAGCCTCGATGCTCGCTCCGGAACGGTACCAACAAGTTGGTCCCATTCATCCAAGACAGCGTGAATCGTCGTCGAACACGAAAGTACCTCGTTGGTTGTCGCGCCTTCCCGCCGCTTGCAACGAGGGACAATGTTAGCGTGAGGCAACCTTTCTAGGGGTGGCCTCCCATGAAGATCTGCGCGACGAAGGCGCCGCCAACAAACGTGCCAGCGTTCGCCGCCAGCGAGACGACCACGATACGCCAGCCGAGCTTGCGGAATGCTGGAAGATCCTTTGAAATCGACAGGCCGGCGAGCGCGATAACGGGTGTCGCCAGTGCCAGAAAATTGATGCGATTGGTGACAGCGGCGACGTCGGCGGCGTAAGGCGTCGTCGGAAACGTCAATACCATTGCTAGGAGAGACACCGAGAGTACGGCAGGGAACACTCCCCCCGCGGCCCTGTACATTACGTATCCGACTGCGACACAGCTGAGAATAACCGCAAGACCTGCCACGGTGGAATAGTCGGGCAATGTCCTGAAAGCGAGGTAGTTCGCTGCAAGGGCGATCAAGCCAACTCCGACCCAAACCAGCACTATTTGAGCATTCGAAAGCTTTTGTTCGTCCTGCAAACGACCGACAGCGTCCGAGAGCCCATCCGAATAGGTTTCCACTACTGGCTTGCAAGCGCCGCGCCGGAAGATCGGCTCCAAGACCGCATAGGCCCAAACCGTGAAAGGAAGGGAAAGGAAGAGTGTGAAATAGGTCCCGATCGTGGTCGTGATTAGATTGCTGGCTGCCGCGAAGGCAGCCACTTCCTTGGCTATTTCGGGACTCTGCTGAGCCGAGATTGCGCTTGCTGCTGCTGCCATCAAGCTACCCGACCCCATACCGGCGCCCATTGCCAGAGCGCGAGGGTGAAAGATGCCTAAGCTAGTTACGAGCGAGGCAAATAGAGAGATGAAGATCGTTCCAAATACAGTGCCTGTGATATACTCGGCCAGCACTCCGCGGCCTTCGGGGCTGTCCATCCCGTAACGTTCGCCGATAATGGCTAAGCTCGGCTCGCGCCCGACCGAAAACGTTGCACCAATCGCTTCGCGTTTGATACCAAGCAGCAGCGCGATCGGCAGCCCGACCATTGCCGTACCGAAGAAATGGCCAAACTCCTGGAACATCAGCGCCCATCCTGCATCAAGGATTCTCGGCAATGAGCCACCGACTAGCAAACCGAGCTTCGCAATGAATAGCAATAGAGCAAGCTGAAGCCCGAGGCTCGCAAGCCGCTGCAAATTCATATCTAATCTCAGGGCACCCGGAAGTCGCGGCGATGCGATGCCCCAGACCACTCCGATCAGCATCGCCCACAGGAACGGCAACAATGTAATCCGGTACGCGCCGCCGAGCGGAATCGTCACCGGCCCCGCCAATTCAGCCATCGCGACGCAAATTGCTGCAAACACTAAGAGCTTGACCAGATCCAGCGATTGCGCAACACGCGGCAAAGCCGCGAGCTTCATCTCCATCACTCCCTCCTGTAGTTGGTGAGTGATTGCCTCCAGGCCAATCACCACAGTCGGGAAATAACTAGAGAAGTGGATCGCACCGTCTTGGATCGAACGGGCCTTTTTTGACGTCCGGCACAAAGTTGCAGATGGCGATTTGCCGTGCTGGTCCCAATCATCCAAGACGGCTCGGTAATAACGCTGCAAGCCTCCGGGAGGCTGCAAGGAACACTAGGATTTTCAACAATGAGCGATCACACGCCGCCGTTTACTCTCGTTAACTCGCATCAACGCCGGACGTTTTGGATCGGTGGCCAGCGGCAATCAATAATCGCGGGTGAGGCCGAAACCAACGGCCGCTACACATTGTCTCATTCCCTCATTGAAAAGGGAGCGGGTGCCTCCGAGCATGCTCATGGCGCTGAGGCGGAGGCCTTCTATATCCTCCGTGGCGAGTTGGAGTTCACGATAGCGGGACAGAAGAAGCAATTGCGCCGCGGCGATTTTCTGCATGTCGAGCCTGGGCTTGCCTATAGCTTTGATCCTGTAGGCGCTGAAAGTGCCGAAGTCTTGGTGATCTATGCGCCAGCCGGACTGGAACGTTTCATCGCGGAGGTTGGAATCGCTGATTCCAACGATGTATTGGCTTCCCGCGAGGCTGCTCTCCGTTCGGTTCAGGACGTGACCAGCATGAAGGAAGCCGCAACTTCGTACGGCCTTCGCTATCCGCCGAGGGCGGGCTCGTAGCCAATTGACAGCCATAGAGCATGCATCGACACTTCTGTCGTCGACTTGTCGAGTCTGTGTGACATTTGCACTTCGCCGCGCTGAATGAACTAAACAAGACGCTAGGCTGAACCGTTCAGCAGGTCGGCAATCAGAAGGGCGGCGTGATCAAGATCTGCTACAGCATGGGCGGCGCTCACCTGAATTCGAAGGCGAGCTCGACCTTCCGCGACTACGGGATATGTCATCGCCGGCGCATAGACGCCTTTGCCACTAAGTGTAGAGGAAATCCGCCGAGCTCGATCCTCGCCCCCGATCATTAAAGCGGTGATTGCGCTGTCGCTGTCCAGAAACGGCAGGTCATGAGAGTGGAAGCTGGCCCGCAGATAAGCGAGGTTGGCCGACAGGCGATCTAGGAGCGCGGGATCAGATTGGCAGATTTTGAGTGCGGCGAGTGCTGCTGCAGCATTTGCTGTCGTCATGCCCATGGTGAAGATAAAGCTTCGGCTATGAGCCCTGAGCCGAGAAACGACATCGTTCGAGCCGGCGACGAAGCCTCCGCTGGCGCCGCCCAGCGCCTTTGAGAATGAACCGGTCAACACGAGCCCCATAGAACCGTTGGGTAGGCCACGGAAGGGCGCCGTCCCCCGGCCATTCGGCCCGACAACACCTAGCGCATGTGCCTCGTCGACCATCAGTTGAGCATCGTATCGCAACGCGAGCGCATAGATCTCTTGCAGCGGAGCGGCGCCTCCTTCCATACTGAAAACGCCATCCGTGACGATAAGCCGGCGGCGCGCCTTGGTAGTCTTCCGCAACACGACCTCGAGGTCGTTAATGTCTCGATTCTTGTAGGGAAGCACGTCGGCGCGGCTGAGTCGGCACCCATCGATAATACTAGCGTGGTTCAATCGGTCGGAGATAATGACGTCGCCCGCTTCGGCGAGCGTGGTCAGGACGCCGGCGTTGGCGCAGCCGCCTGACGAAAATAGGAGAACATCTTCCACTTGGAGGAAGGACGCGAGAGTTTGGCGCAACTCCTCATGAAGGACCGTCGTCGCAAAAGCGGGATAGACTCCAGTCCCGGTCCCATAAAGCTTAATCGCCTCGCTCGTCGCAGCGAGGACTCGCTCATCAAGGGAAAGACCGAGATAGTCATTGGAACCGAGCATGACCGTGTCGGCGCCATTGACGATGATCCTACCGCCGCGACGTTCGCTGATGATCTTTCTGCCTGCTGCATCGATCATCATGAAAGGGCCTCATCTAGGGTACGAGGCAGCGCCCGAGCAACAAGTTCAGTCCAGTACCGCAATACGATCGGCACGATGCCGTCATTGAAGACGTATCGATCGCCATGAAGCCCTTCGCCGGGGCCAACCTCGCCCGAGCCGATCCACGCATAGGAGCCGCCGACCGCCCTAATCATGAAAGCGAAATTCTCGCAGCCGAGGCTGGGGCTGAAATCAATTAAGGTATTTTCTTGACCCACGACCCGAGCGGCGGTCGCTGTCGCTAGCGCTACGGCCTCTGCCGTGTTCACCACGGGAGGATAGCCCCTCCTATAGTCGAGCTTTCCATGGACGCCGTACGAAGCGGCGATGCCTAGAGCAATCTGATCCAACAACTTCTCGCAATGCGCCGAAAGGGTCGGGTCGAAGAAGCGGCATTTCCCTTGGAGCCTCATCTCGTTGGGAATGATGTTGCCGACATTCCCGCCGTGGACTTGGGTAAGGCTGACAACGAGGGGCATTTGCGGGTCGACCGAACGGCTGACAATGCGTTGCACCGCGTTGATAAATGCCCCGGCCGCAAGAATAGGATCATCGCCCAAATGCGGCATGGCCGCATCGGCGCCGAACCCCGAGAAAACCAAACCGAAATTGTCGACTGCCGCCATCTGGGGCCCGACGCGAGTGGCGATCGTGCCGAATTTTTGGCCTGGCCAGTTGTGTACGGCATACATGGCTTCGACTGGGAACCTTTCAAAGACGCCATCCTCGATCATACGCATGCTCCCGCCGTCGTTCTCTTCCGCAGGTTGGAAGACGAAGTAGACAGTGCCATCAAAAAATTGGGATTCTCACTCAGAAGCTTAGCGGAACCAAGTAGCATCGCCGTGTGGCCATCATGTCCACAGGCATGCATCAAACCCTGACGTTTGGAGGCGTAGGGGAGACCGGTTCGCTCGACGATGGGCAGCGCGTCCAGCTCGGCCCGCAGGCCGATGGCCCGCTTGCCACTCCCGTTCTTCAGCACGCCAACAACGCCGGTGCCGGCGATCCGTTCATGCACCTCAAGGCCAAAGCTTCGCAATTGATCAGCTACGAAGCGCGCCGTCTCATTCTCCTGGAAGCCAAGTTCTGGATTGGCATGGATCTGATGCCGCCAGGCGATCACCTCTGGTGATATCACCGCGATCGGGTCATTATGCAGCATTGGCTTGCTCCTGGTGTGCGATCATCTCAAATCTCAAGGAATGAGATGGCTTCGCGCCGCAGGAGTCTTGAACGAGATTGACCAGCCGATGAGCAAGGACTTGCAAGAAGAGCAAGAGTTCTGGCGCCACCCGCGCTTCCGTGACCTGGGTCTCTTGAAGGCAAAGTTCACGAAGCACCGGTATGACCGCCATACTCATCCAAACTACGTCATTGCGCTAATCACCGCAGGCGCTGAACGCGTCAAAATTGGTCGAGAAACCGTCGTTGCACCAACGGGTACACTGCTCGTGGTCAACCCCGAGGAATGGCACGATGGGGAGTCTGGATGCCCCGATGGCTGGTCCTATCGCACCTTCTATCCTCAAGTAGAGTTCCTGACACACGTCGCGGTGGAGCTCGGCCGCAGCGAATCTCCTATATTTCGGCAGTCGGCGATAGACGATCCGCAACTGAGGGATGCGATGGCACTGGCTCATCGGTTGTCGCGGAGCGATGACATACTGGCGGCCGAGACGGCGATGCTGGTCTCCTTGCGCCATCTCATCTTGCGGCATACGCATCCGCAAAGCCCTCCGGAATTCGTCGAGCATTCAAATGCCCGGCGTCGAATGGCTGTCTACCAAGAGTTAGTCGAAAAAAGATTGTGTTTCAGTATTGATCTGCAACAACTTGCGGCGGCTGCCGGTGTTACTCGTTTTCAGGTCATTCGCGACTTCAAGAAGGTGGCTGGCCTTACCCCAGCCGCTTTCATTCGTGATCGCCGACTTCGGCGCGCAAACGCCTTGATTGAGGCTGGAGCAAGTCTGGCCGATGCGGCCGTCGGAGCCGGCTTCGCGGATCAAAGCCATCTCTCCAGAATATTTCGCGCCGCTCACGGATTTACGCCCGGGATGCTTAAGAGAGCGGTGGCCTGAGTACGCATCAACATGCCAAACAGTGCAAACTGATCTTCAATCCCGTCTTTTAGCGGACTGCACTCATTGAGCACAGGCGGAGCGGGCTTACCTGCAACCGGCTCCGTTTGAGACAGCAATACTTGGAGCGGCGCGACACAACCATTTCTTGTCTGCGAAGCACTGGTACCCCGCGCACGTCGATCGCAACGGGCGAGATCAAGGGTCAGACCGATCATCTCGAGCCTTGGCGTGTTTGAGATCAGCAAGACGCCGAGATCGCCGTGCGCCCGGTGCCGGACGGGACCATTGAAGGCGCGTCGGGGTCGCGCCAGTCATCGACCGCTCCTGCCACCATCTGTGCGGTCGCGGCAGACAGGGTCCAGCCGAGATGACCATGGCCCGTATTGTAGAACACGCCGGGGATCCGGCCGGCACGCACCACCGGCATCATGTTCGGCATCATCGGACGCAAGCCCGCCCATGGCACGACCTTTGAGGTATCGATGCCGGGGAAATGCTGCCGCACCCAGTCGACCAGCGGCTGGATCCGGTCGGCGCGAATATCGCGGTTGAAGCCGTTGAACTCGGCGGTGCCCGCGACGCGGAAGCGGTCGGCGCCGAGCCGGCTGGTAACGATCTTCGCAGCTTCATCGAGCAGGCTGACGGTCGGTGCAGCGTCCCGGCCTTGCGGGGCATCGAGCTGCACGGTGATCGAATAGCCCTTTACCGGATAGACGTTGACGCGATCGTTGAGCATGCCGGCGAAGTGGCGGCTCGCCACGCCGGCGCAAATCACGATTCCATTCGCCTGTAACTCGTGCCGCCTCGCGATGTCAGCATCGGGCGAAGCGGCTTCTCTCCAGCCGATGCGGAAGCCGTCATCGCCGCGCGAGATCGCATCGACATCGGCTTCGTGGATGAAGGCCGCGCCGCGGCGGATGCAGGCGTCGGCGAGCCCGCGGGTGAACTTGTGGATATCGCCGGTCGCATCCGATGGCGTGAAGAAGCCGCCATAGCAGGCCGTCTGCAGCGCAGGCTCGAGGCTGCGGATTTCGTCCGTCGTCACCGGCCGGCGGTCGAGCCCGCCTTGTTGCAGCAGCGTGTTGACCCGCAGGCCCGTTTCGAAACCCGCCTTGTCGTGATAGACATGCAGGATGCCGCGGCGTTCGAGATCGAAGGCGATTTTCTCGCGCTCGGCGATCGAGAACAGATGCTTGCGCGCCTCGATGGCGAGCCGCGTGGTCTCGATGGTGTTGGCGCGATAGCGGCCGATGTTGCCGACGAATTCGCCGATCCAGGAATATTTGTGCCAGCTCGGCTTCGGATTCATCAGGAGCGGCGCGTCGCTTCGAAGCATCCAGCGCAACCCCTTGAGGATGGTCGCGGCGCTGTTCCAGACTTCCGCGTTGCTGGCGGAGAGCTGTCCGCCATTGGCGAACGAGGTTTCCATCGCGGCGTAGCGATGCCTGTCGAGTACAGTCACCCGGTAGCCACGTTCGAGCAGGGCATAGGCCGTCGTCACGCCGGTGATGCCGGCGCCAATGATCGCAATGTGAGGCATAATGGTCTTCAGGCTCCCGTGGGTTAGAGTCGCCGAACCGCCGGTGAAACCGGCTGCTTCAGCGCCCCATCTGTCACGGTACCTGAGAGCTTGATCCGCATCGGGCCTGGGCCCGCAAGCGAACTATCCCCTTCGGTGGACGTCACGGCCCTTGATCAGCGGCCATGTCCGTCTCTCTCCAGATCGTCCTGACGATACGGTCCTTTTGCCTGAGAGTTTCCGGGGCGGTTGCTCCGTCGGCGCCGAAGCCAACTGCACGAATGCAATTGCTTCGATCTCTCCCGCATCGTCGCCTTGGACGGCCGGACCGTAGGCGAAGCCTCAAAATTGGACAAGCCTAAAATTCGATCCGGCAATGCCATCGTGTTGTGCAGTGCAAATCGATGTCAGTCCAGCATCGCCAGCAGCGCAGCCATGAGGCGGCCGCGGTCGGCGAGGCAGTCGACCTCGATGTGTTCGTTGAGTGTATGCGCATCAGCGCCGCGAACGCCGGGGCCGCCGAGCGTAGGATTGCCCATCGCGCCGGTGAAGTTGCCGTCGTGCCGGCGTTTGGTTCCACGCCGGGCGTGAACTCGCTGGTCACCTTCATGGTCTCATTGACGACGCGGATTTCCTCTCTTGAAACGGTTGTTGCTTCGCCTAAAGCCGAAACGGCCGCGCGCCTGATCGGCGTGCGGCCGAAACTTTCTTGAACTGGCCGGGACCGCTCGCGCAGCCCCTCCTCTGGTGTCACTCCGCCGCCTCCGAATATGCTTCACCACCTTGCGGCCCATTTGGCGAAGCCGACCGAGTCTCTGGCTCGGCCGTTCTTAGCAGGGAGGGCAGCCAACCGGTCCCTGCCAGCAATTGTGCGGCGGCTTCCGCCATCTCGACCTTCTTCATATCCACCATACGTTCGGCCGCCTCGCCGCTCACGCCTTCGCAAACCGCCTCCAGAATGCGCGCTTTGGTGACGCGACCCAGATAGCTGCGCACCGTCGGCCGCCAGTATCCGGTCATGTCGAGAGACACAGCTTCCGCCAGCCGATCGGCCGTTGCCAATGCCTGCGGTCGCCGCTCCCACGGCAATCTGAGCGCGTTGACGGTCAATGCCGTGCAATGCGCAAACAAGGCCATGCGGCTATCGTGGTCGAGTTCCGCCACGAAGGTCCAAAGGCTGATGACGTCCCGGGGCATTTGCCTTGCCCAATTGGCATGGCGATCCGCCCAAGCCATGCCGGTCGGTGTATCCTCGATGCCGTCCGCGTGCCCAGCCAAATCTGTCTTGATCGGCTGGATGCCGACCACATGCGCATCCGCACCGAGATAGAAAATTTGGGCGGCGAGCGCATGCGTCACCGCCACGATGGCAGTTGCGGGTTGTTCGCTCAAATTGACGCAGTCCCAAGGTGCGATGTGCGGTGAGGTCCCGAACGAGAACGTCAGATAGCGGTCGGTCGTCGTCCTCTTTCTCGGCAACGACTTCTTCTCCATCATCGCCCTGCGACGTTGGGCCATCTGTCTCGCCGCCCTCGTTCGGCGTCTGCGCGTCGATCCCCTCCTCGGTGTCGGCCTGGGGCTTCTCGTCTGCCGGGCGGATGAACCCGCGCTCGATCCGAATGGTCCCGTCGTGATTGAGGATCACGAACGCGCCACCACGCGCGATGTCATCAGGATCGTAGGCCTGCCGCTTCGCTTCCAGCCGCTCGATTTCGGCCTCAAGTTCGCCGAACCGCGCATCCACGTCGTCAGCAAGTTCTTCGGCCCCCTGATGCTCTTCCGTCAACCGGTCGAATGCCGTCTGCACCGTTGTAAGAGCGGCCTGATCTTCCGCCGAAAGCTCAACCTGATGCGGGTAGGTCGGCCGCATGCCGTGCGCATGCGGGAAATCAAGCTGGACCTCCGTCCATTTCCAGCCCTCGGCTGCCCGCACGGCATCGGCCTCACGGCCGAGCTTTGCAGTCACCAGCAAATCGAGCAGCGCTACGTCTTCCAGATACCCGCCGCGATCTTCGGTGAAGAGGTCGCGAAGGATCGAGCCGCCTGCTTCCGTGTAGGCCTCCATCCCGACAAAGCGCGCGCGGCGATCGATTGCGGCGACGTGGGTTTCGGTGAGCATGCGGCGGATGGTGCTGGCGTCGCGGTTATAAGACAGCCGCTCGTAGACGCCTTCCTGCCGGGCATGATCGTCGGTGATGGCGAAGGCCATCAACTGTTCAAGGGTCAGATCGCCATCGCGATAGACCTGCATCAGTTTCGGGGAGACCGCGCCGATCCGCAGGCGTTGACGCACAACATGCGGCGTCACGCCGAAACGGGCGGCAATTTCCTCTGCGCCGAAGCCCCGCTCTTCCGCCAGCTTCTTGAAGGCTTCGAACTGATCGGCGGGATGCATGTTTTCGCGAGTGACGTTTTCGTCCAGGCTGATTTCGTGCGGATCGTTCGCGGTATCGACGATGCAGCGGATGGGTTCGGTCTTCTTAATCTCCTTCCGCTTCACTCGCAGAAGCTGGGCAAGCCGCCTGCCCTCGCCGATGGTCACGAAATAGAACCCCGTGGGCGCTCCTTCTCCGTTCAACTCGGGCTCAACCACCAGATTTTGCAAGATACCCTTGGCGGCGATGCTAGCCGCATAGGCCTCAATCGCTGCTTCACTGTGCGGCATCTTGCGCGCGTTCTTCGGCGACTTTTTGAGTTTGTTGAGTGGAGCGAAAATTTCCGTCCCGCTCTCAGGATGGTTTCAACGTGCTTGGCCGACATGATCAATCTCCCTTTTCGGCTTTCATGGGTGCAAGGCGCACTCCGCGCCTGCGCCCCTGCCCGTCGGCTAGACCGGGGGTAGCAAGTGCCAGGGCGAACCGAGCGGAGGGGGATCACCCGCACGAAGGGCCGCTCGCAAGAGCGGGTCTGCACGGGCGCATGCCAGGCGTTCAGGAGAGTGAGTGATCAGAAAATAGCGCGGAAGACCGGGGAGACCGCTCGGGGCGGCGCCGGTTTTGGCCGGCGCTTTACCCTGACGCGCGAGGGGCGGAGCCCCTTAGGCGGCTTGCCTCAAGGAGCGCTTTACCGCCTTCCAATCACGTTCAAGACACAGGACCACCTGCGAGAGCAGCCCACGAAGTAAGAACCAGAAATAGATTCGAAGCTAGGAATTGAGTAGGATGCGCAACATCTTCATTCTCCATCTCTTTGAGAGGCTAGAGCTAGCGTAGACGCCATGTAGGGTGGAGCGAAGACGGCATCATCCCACTGTGGAGGCTTCCACTTTTTGAGATGCTCAACCGAGCGGTAGTCAGCGGGAAGCACTAACCGAACGAACGTGGCGGCGCGATCGGGCGCTTTGAGCCAGCGCGAACGCCTGGGCGAGGTTACCTGCGATACGTTCATCAAGTGTCGTGGAAACGGCAGCCAATTGACCTTGCCCCCAGATTTTATCCAGTTCTGAGTTCGCTCAAGCCATTGGATTTGCCCAGTTGGGCGGTGGTAGCGACGGGAGCTGGCGCGGAGCCATCGGCATAGCGCAGCGCCAGATCCCGGCGCGGGTGGCAGGTGAAGGCGAACTCGGAGGGTGTCTTCCATCCGAGCTGTGAGTGCGGTCGTGTGTAGTTATAATCGGCGCGCCAGAATCCGAGCGCGACGCGGGTCTGAGCCAGCGACGTGAACAGCGTCTCGTTCAGCAATTCATCCCGGAGCCGACCGTTGAAGCTTTCGATGAAGCCATGCTGCATGGGCTTGCCCGGAGCGATATAATGCCAGGCGACGCGGCTCCGATCGGCCCAGGTCAGGATGGCGTTGCTGGTAAGTTCGGTGCCGTTGTCGCTGACCACCATCTTTGGCTTGCCGCGCTCCATGACCAGCCGATCCAACTCCCGCGCCACCCGGGCCCCGGAGAGCGAGGTATCGGCCACCAGCGCCAAGCACTCGCGGGTACAGTCATCGACCACGGTCAAGATGCGGAAGCGGCGGCCATCCGTGAGCTGATCGGAGACGAAGTCCAGTGACCAGCGGTCGTTCGGTGCCATCGGCACCGTCATCGGCGCCCGGGTCCCGATCGCCCGCTTGCGGCCGCCACGGCGGCGCACCACCAACTTCTCTTCCCGGTACAGCCGGAATACCTTCTTGTGGTTGATCGCAAAGCCCTCCCGCCTGAGCAGAACATGCAGGCGCCGATAGCCGAAGCGGCGGCGCTCCTGGGCGATCGCCTTCATGCGCTGGCGAACGCCGGCATCATCCTCTCGGGTCGTCCGATATCTCATGGTCATGCGGCAGCAGCCGATGGCTTTACACGCCCGCCGTTCGCTCATCCCGTGGGCATCCACGAGATGCGCGACAGCCTTCCGCTTGGCCGCGGGCGTCACCACTTCTTTCCCAAAAGGTCCTTCAACGCCGCATTGTCCAGCATGGCGTCAGCCAGGAGCCGCTTCAGCTTCGTGTTCTCGTCCTCCAGCGTCCTCAGCCGCTTGGCCTCGGAGACGTCCATCCCGCCGTACTTGGCCTTCCATTTGTAGATGCTGGCGTCGCTCACGCCGTGCTTGCGGCATAGATCGGCGACCGACACCCCGACCTCGTGCTCCTTCAAGATCCCGATAATCTGCTCTTCCGTAAAGCGGCTACGCTTCATGCTCTGGTCCTCGTCGTGGGCCAGAACGAACTTCAAACTGGATTAAGCCCCGGGGGCAAGGTCATTCTGCCACGCGGCGTGCTCGTCGATCCAACCGTCCTTCAGTCGGCCGATGGCGGATGCTGACAACCCGGCAGTCATCCTTGCCAAGCAGCGCCGCCAGCGCCTCGGAGAAGTCAGCCAGTCGAAATCCCCTCCAGATAAAGGATTGGCAACAGCGTCTCGATCGACTTCGAGCGGCGCATGTAGGGCGGCAGGATCGACGGCGAGAACCGGATGCGGCCAGGATCGGCAGCGGCGGCCTCGCGATCGCGTACACGCGGCTGGCGGACGGCGACCGGACGATACCGGTATCACCTCGCGCTCCGGCAGGTGACCGTGGCGGACGACGCGCTGGTGGCCATCCTGGGCCTTCAAATCGGCATGCTGGCCGAGAAAGTCTGCGACCTCGGCCTCGACCGCCTTCGCGAGCAGGGCACGGGCCCCGTTGCGCAGGACTTCTGTGAGTTGATCGTCGAAGATTCCTGACTGAATCAGCTGAATGACGTTATCGCGGGACACGGCATATCGCTCCTTGGTGGAGAAGTGGAGGCGTCAAGCACCCCCACGATATGCCGCCTTCCCGATTCCCGCCGTCACCAACTGTGGGCGATAGCTCCATTCGTTGTCACGTACATGTAAGGAATGTAAAAGCCAATCTGACCGGCAGATTTACTAACTTGAATTCCTGAATAGCACTCCACGTATGACCCCACTGTGCTTGAGGGATAGCTCGCGACGCCAACAATGGCGATTCCTGGGTTTGCTGACGGTACTAACCCGTTCGGCAATAGATGGCGAACCTGCCCACGCTAAATATAAGGTTTATGGCTCGCCAGCGCAGGAACGTGCTGCCACGGTCTTTGCTCCCATGGTAGAGGGGCGCATCAAACGCAATACCTTCAACGTCGGGCATCGCACCCCTCCTCGCTCTTGAGATCGGACATGCAGCTGACTCATCTCACCAAGGCATCTGATTGTGGACGCATCATGAAGAGAGTGCAATGTGCGGCCTCGCATCGGGCTTACGCGTCCGTCGTCTTATAGTGAAGTCGGAGGCCGCCTTGCACCTCAGTTTTGTGCTGCTTGCAAAGTCGATGCCATCTTCCCTTTATGGGTGCTAGACGGACTGCTCGGCTGCAGATGTCGAACTGGAGTACAAGAGCCCGCCGACAACTTCGCTTGTCTTCTTGCCTTCCGCTTGTTTGTTTGATGACATAGAATATTGAAAGTCCCACATGACGAAACGCGGAGACAGCGGGATGAGGATGCTCGCAAAGCTATCGAATTCGTGTCCGGCTTGACTAAACTAATGCTCCCAGTCGTTGTTCGTGAAGGCGAGCGCCATACGGCGCGCCATCCACCTTGAACTGAATGCGGAGCAGTTTGGCGATGTAGTGTGCAGAAATTGCAGTCTCATCTAGGTGAAAGACCTCGGGCACCATCGCCCGGGGCCAATTCGTTGGTGTGATTTGAAGGTGCCTAATTAGGACACCACCCCGGTTGATCGCTGCATTGCCTCGCCCCCGCCGCACATCGATCCATGCCGATGATGGTCGCCCCTCAAGATTACGCAACATCAACTCCTTTTTCTGAGGAGTTGCCTTTGCGCGTCGAGCCTCGCTAATCTGCAGCACCGGCGCGAGCTACTGCGGCTTCCAATCCAGCAACAAAGGAAACCTGATATGATCCCTATTGAAGAGGCATTTATTCGAGCGATAACGTTGCTTGACGGTCCAAAACCGACCGAGCAACGGGCTCAAATCGTCGCCCACCTGGATACTATTATAGACTATGCACGCGACGATGCCGAGGAGCGCCTAGCCCATAGCTTCAAAGCGGTGGCCCTGAACCATCTCGACAGTATCGGTCGAGATACGTCGACTATTGTTAAGGAAAAAATGGAGCTGGCTCTGATCGCCACCGAAGAATTGATTCTAGCTATCGTCGAGCGCAACCGGCGGGAATTAAGATCCGAGCGATGTCCATGCAGGAACTTTGCAACTGGGCAATACGCCGGCCGGTTGTCGCGATCAGCTAAGCATGAGCGATGACTACCTCCACCAAAGGCATGCACGCAGCGCCATCGGACCAAGCAATAACCTTCAAAGTCACGGCCGGCGCGTGACTGGAAGCCCTTCGATCGAGGAGTTCATGGTCTACTTGTTCGAGCCCGACGGGAATGTAGTGCACTGCGTAAGGCTGATTTGCGCTGATGAGGAAGCGGCTAAGCAGCGAGCACAGCAGTTAGCCGACACCAATAGGGTCGAGCTTTGGCAGCTCACTCGCAAGATTGCGAGCTATCCGTCACACGCGAACTGAGGCGCTTGGTTTGCGCAGTCCTCGCTCTTACCCTTTACCACGGCGTGTGTTCCTCACACACACGATCGGCGCGGGTCGACTTTCTCGTTCGACATCGTCGGCGGCAATCATTCGCATCGGCTTTCTCCATCCGCAGGCTGAGCGTCTCGAGCGAGCGGTTGATCATCCAGCAGGAATGCGGATCGAGCTGGGTGCCGATGGCGTCGCGCAGCGCCTTGACCTTCCTTGCGGGCCTCGGCACCTAATTCTCGCTTGGCATCCTCGACGAGATCAGAATCAGCTCCACTCAAGCCTCTGTCGGCGAGCTGTTGCTCCAGTCTGTTGTCGAACTCTCCGCCCATTGCATCAATGAGCTGGTCCTGCATCGCAGCATGGTCGTCAGGGCGATGCGAGAAACCACATCGTCCCAAGGTTGTCAGTCCGTCGCCACATAGTCAGCAAATTCCGCCGCCTCCTTA
Source organism: Bradyrhizobium sp. WBAH42 (assembly GCF_024585265.1). NCBI lineage: Bacteria > Pseudomonadati > Pseudomonadota > Alphaproteobacteria > Hyphomicrobiales > Nitrobacteraceae > Bradyrhizobium > Bradyrhizobium sp. WBAH42. The sequence continues at coordinate 8,079,261 of NZ_CP036533.1, read as the reverse complement.
CTCCGCACAGTTTCTCTGCACTGTCAGCGTCGGTGACGCCGGAAACTTAAAATAAGCGCATAAGTGCTGCTGGATAGTTCAGATCTCAGGAAGGATCAACCGATTGTGACGCCGAGCTTTCCCGCCGAGCGCGCAATGCTTTCGCCAACGAAGTTACTGACATCCCGCGAGGTCAGGCCCACGGTCCAATAAGCTGCCACAAGGGCGATCAGGGCCAAATGTTACGGGGTGGTGGTCGATGAGAAAGGTCGACAGACCAAGTGACCTGAAACCCCCTTTCCGCTTACGCTACCACTCCGCATGGCGGCCTAGCACCGGCAGAGGCTCCACCTATCGATGCGGAAATTCGGTTTAGACAATCAGGGCAGCTCTGAACCACCGTTTCTGGTAGTAGTTGTAAGTCACGCGATGCGGTCTAATGCGGGTGCGAGTTGCCCGACGTCGGAGACGGATGGCACGAAGAATGGCGTTGAACACTCTACGATAGGGCCGATCGCTGAACCAGACTCTAAATTGATCGCGGGGATGGTCTCAATATCGCCACGGCCGGCGAAAGCTACCAAGAAAGGATGACGCTATCCATGCCACTAGGCTCGTCCAAGCCACGACTGACAAGACCCCGATCCGGATATCCGCGGCCTAACGTCGGCGGAAGCGGACCAAACGCGTCCTTGCTCTCGTTCATGAGCACTTCGTTTGGCTCGGCGGTTAGCGATGTGACGATTTGATCAGACTAGTTCTCTCGCGATCCGTGGCAATGAGTGCAACGCCCTGTTTGCTCTCTCCACATGCCAACTTTCATCTGTCGCTATATCTCCCGCACTCCATCTGGGGCTATTTACAATGAATCTCCGTTGCGATGCATGAAGACCGCCTCTCACGAACATCAACCCTATAAGCGAGTCCATACTCTCATCATCGCAGTTGGGGAAATATCCGGTCCGGCCTGTGGTTGTGGTTCCTTTATCGATGCTGACGCTCATGAGTATGCCGGAAGCTTACGCTCAAGATCTGGCAATGATGGAGCGGTGCCTAGAGCTCGCTCGGCGCGGTGCGGAGCACGGAGAGCTGCCGTTCGGGGCTGTCATTGTTTCTAAAGGAGAGATCGTTGCCGAGGCGGCAAATTGCGTTTTCGTCGGAAGGCGGCGTAACTAGACACGCGGAGCTAGTCGCGCTTTCTCGTGCACAAAAGGGTCTGAAGCGAAAACGTCTGCCAGATTGTACTTTGTATTCGATCGTCGAATCGTGCCCGATGTGTTCGTTTCCTACCGGAGAGGCGCGACTAAGTCGGGTGGTCTTCGCGCTTTCCTCTCCGGTGATGGGCGGATACTCGAAATGGACCGTACTGAAGGACGAGCATCTATCCAGTAAACTGCCTGAGGTTTTTGGAAGTCCGCCGGAAATCGTATCCGGATTGTTGTCCGCGCGAGCCGAGCAGGTCTGGCGTGACTGGAACCCGATTGCTTGGCGATGCATGAAACGAAGAGGTTGCTTTGGACCGGCAGCGGAGTTGCCTGAACGCCATGCGTCCGCACCGCGGCCCATCGTATCCTCGAGCGGCTTGACCGCCTTTTTCGCTGCGCCGGCCCTTTCGATTAGCAAGGCCTTTTGCGCTCTCGTCCGAGTTCAAAGTCAATCCTTCCCGAATAACCGACGCAACAATCGCCTTCCAAGACAAAGGAAATTGAATGACAAAAACGCTTGCTCTTGTAACCGGCGGATCATCCCGCATCGGGCTTGAACTGGCCCTACTTCTGGCTAAGGACGGTCACGATCTGGTAATCTCAGGCTTCAGTGATCGTGTTCAGCACGCGGCTAGTGAACTCCGGTCGCTCGGCGCTGAGGTGATTGTTTTCAGCTCCGATCTGACTACGGCGGAGGAAGATCCGGCCCTTGTAGCACGCCAAGGCTATCACGCCCTCCTTACTGGCGAAACCTGCGTGATAGGAGGCGATGAAGCCACCCGAGAGGCTGCACGTCTGAACAAGGTGCTGCCTGAGGAAGAAAAGGCTCATCGTCATGCGATGATGGCTCGACCGCACTAAGGAGTAATGCCATTAAGTTCGATAGCCTGAAGCTCTGAGGTAATCGGCACATTCTCGCAGGTGAAGGCGTCGGGTGGGTGTGCGATTGCGGCCCAGACCGCAACGGTGCGCGGGGCAGCTTTGCGGAGCGCAGGTGCTTGAGCTTGCCGACCAGCCGAACGAGTTGACGCCATGGAGCAGGCCGCTGGGAAAGGTTGTAATCTTTGAGGCTATCAGCACCAACATGAGTGACGTGCGGATTGACACTTCGCGGTGGGAGCGCGAGTACGGGAAGAAGCCAAGGGGGCGCCGCTATTGGCGCTTCCGGATCATATCGCCCAGTATTTCGGCGAAAGACTATGAGTTCAGGACGGAGATTCCATTGATGTTCCCCAGGGCGCGCAGGGCGGCAGTAGAGAGGGCCCGGCAACGCGGTTCGGATCAAGTCGTGGTGCTACCGTGAGGAACGATGGCGAGTCGGACAATCGAACGCATAGTTTACCGAAAGACGCGCTGCTACGTAATCGCCGGCCATGGCAAGAGTATGAACTCGGTCAGTCGTGGACGAACAAGGCGCGCGTCAAGCCAGCTTTGAAGAGTCGTTGTTCTCACAGTAGCGCGCGAGGTGGAATCGCGCGGTGCCGCTGCGCGCAAAATGTCATTCATGCGCCATCCCATCTTCACCTTCGATCACAAAGCGGTGCCCTGGCAGCTGCTGTAAGGCTATCGCATATTCAGTTTTATGCACCCAGCACGGCTGATGTCGCGTCGCGGGGAAGACCTCTCGAGCGTCTTCCAAAGGCCTAGCGCACCGTCACCAACGGCGATTTTCGGGGCGATCTTTAGCCCACCGGTTTTCGCCTCGACGAGCAGCTCGTGCCAGCTCGCGCGCTGTCGCGCACGCCGACCTGGAAGCCAGTGAGTTCCTTCTGGCCCCGGCGTCGCGCCGATCAGCAACGGCATGCATTCGCTGTGGTATGCGTGCAAGGACAAAATAGGCGCGGTTAACCACGGTATGGCTGCACGGTGGATGGATTGTACGGGCCTCAGAACTTCTTGGCGCGCTCGACGCCCGCTCTAGGAACAAAATGGCGCGGCGACCCCGATATCGGCGGACCAGGCTTCGGAGATCGCCCGTCTGCGCCAGGAGAACGAACGCTGCGCATGGAGCGCGACATCTTAAAAAAGTCGATCGCGATCTTCGCCGGAACCCGGACATGAGCTTCCGCTTCCAATTCGGCACAGGCTTTGCTCCCTTTCGGGGCACGATCACCTATTGCTCCAGATGCGGTGATGTTAGGGCGGGCTCGGCCCCGCGCGTCTGGTCCGCCCCCGATTCTCCTGTGGCTTGCGACTCCGGCGTAATCGCCCATGCCATAGGATCGATACACGTTGGATCAAAGATGCAGACTGGAACGGTAGTGTCGTACAGCCTTGAGAAGGGTTAGGGCTTCATCAGACCGGACAACTACGAAGGCGCGGGTTTGTTCGTGCACATTTCTGGCCTTCGCGACTGCACAGGGGCTGACCTGGCGCCGGGAACGCGCATATCTTTCGATCGTCGCTTCAACAAGCGACGCTCAAAGTACAGAGCCGAACAGGTCAGACTGACCGATTGACGTGCGGCGTATTCTGCAGCGCTGTTCAGGATCAGTTCGAGAAGTGCCCGGATGTGGCGGCGTTTTGGTGATGAAGTGCGGCGGATATTTCCGAAACTTAGCTCGAGTGGTCGCTGGAGGGCGTTAGCATCTCCCTTAGTATTTGTCGCGGGAGAGCATTCCGCAGCATTTCGTCAGAAGTGCACACGTCTGCTGCCAACCTCGATCGAGAGCAGCGAGCGCTTTCGTACGAAAGCGCGCTCTGCATCGAACGTGGCGCTTGGCGTGCCAAGATGGCTGGAGTTCTCCCCTCGACACAGCTTTCGGCCGAGCTTGTTTGGCTTTCTGGTTCTGCCAAAAAGGTTAAGGCAGGGCTGGATTGTGAGGACGAAACTGTTCGTCAGCTTGCCGTTGGGGCAGACCAAAGCAGCGCGCGGCCATGTGCCCTGTGTCATGATAAATGCTGACTATCTTCTCCGGCATTCAAGGCGAAGGTTGCTTTGGCTGCGGTCAAAGGCGACAAGACGCTGGCGGAGCTGGCGCAACTGTTTGATGTTCATCCGAACCAGATCACGCTCTGGAAAAACCAGCTCCTGGAAGGTGGGCATGACAAGGCATCGGCCGAGACGCCGGTCGATTTGAAGGCGTTACATGCCAAGCTCGGCGAGCTTGCCTTGGAAAACGATTTTTTGTCCGGCGCGCTCACCAAGGCGGGCCTGCTGAGCGCAAAGCGATGATCGACCGTGGTCATGATCCTTCTATCGTGCGCCAGGCGAAGGTCCTGAAGCTGGCTCGCAGCACGGTCTACTATGAACCTCGGCCGGTTTCGGCCGAGGACCTTGCCCTGATGCGTCGGCTCGATGAGCTGCATCTCGATTATCCCTTCGCGGGAGCGCGTATGCTGCGATCATTGTTGCGGCGGGCAGGGCGTATACGCCGGTCGCCGCCACATCGCGACGCTGATGAAGCGCATGGGGATCGAGGCGGTCTATCGTCGCCCGAACACGAGCAAGCCGTCACCGGGTCACAAGATCTACCGGTGCCTGTTGCGCGCATTGAAGATCGAGCGGCCCGACCATGCGTGGGCAATGGACATCACCTACATTCCGATGCGGCGTGGCTTCGTCTATCTCGCGGCGGTCGTCGATGTGTTCAGCCGACGGGGTCCTGGCCCATCGCGTCTCGATCACAATGGAGGCGGCCTTCTGCGTCGAAGCGGTCCAGGAGGCGTTGGCGAAGCACGGCAGGCCCGAGATTTTCAACACGGACCAGGGCAGCCAGTTCACCAGCCTCGAGTTCACCGATGTGCTGCTGGACGCGAAGATCGCCATCAGCATGGACGGCAAGGGCGCCCGGCGCGACAACGTGTTTGTTGAGCGGCTCTGGCGCACGGTCAAATACGAAGAAGTTTATCTCCGCGCCTACGACGGCGTGTCCGAGGCGCGAGCATCAATTGCCAAGTATCTGGCCTTCTACAATCAGGGACGCCCTCACTCGAGTCTTGACGGGCGCACGCCCGACGAGGTTTACTTCGGCACGCAAGCTATGGTGATGGCGGCATGACTGTCGCCGACGATATTGTCGTCGCTCTGGTCGGGCTACGCCCTCCCGACGCAACGACAACATCGTAAAGCCCCGCGTTCAGCATAACCCGGCAGGAATCCACTTAATTCCAACGGGGCGCTGTCCAAACCACCGGAGCCAGCTCTGGATGAGCACTAAGTGGCCCCGCCTGGGCAGCGGCGCAAGCTTGTCAAGAATGTGCTGCCGGGCGCCTTCTTTGATCTGTACGCCGTATGCGTAAACGAAGCCGTCGTCGTTGACGACCTCGTGTATGTATACTCGATTTCATTTAATTCATCGGGCGTGAGGTCAAGGGCCGCGGCAATCGCCTCGACTTCCTCGCTGTCGTACCCATCGTCAACCGTCTGCTGCTCATTGTGCACCGCGCATCATCCCTGCCGCATCCTAAAGATCAACTTTATCTGCACCGGTCTCAGCATGTGCTCCAACACGTTTACGAAAGTGTGAGCGACGAGATTCGATCGAGTATTCTTTCCGGCGCTCGGAGCCATTGCGGCATTTGGCGAGGCTGCAAAGTTCAGACTCCATATTTCGATGTCTTCGACGGCGCATTGGAATTGCAGGGGCATCAGGCTCCATTCGCCTGGTCGAACCGAGAACGAAATGCTTCGCTTGAACGACATGACGGATCGATACACCGCAGCTCTCGCCGGCAAATCGCCTTTCCTCGTCAAGCCATGGCATAGATGTGGAATCCTAGCAGTTCGACTTGTCCGGTCCTGCCACCTGCCTCGATCCCGCACTTGAAAACTAGGAGGTGTGAAGGTGTTCAGCGAAACGCAGGAACGCGTTCCTTAGCATTGAGTTGTCCTATGTTTGTCGTCTCGATCAATTGCCTAAGCCTGTGGTTGACGGTGAAACGAGGCATCGCTTCACAAAGGCTGGCCGCAAATATCGATGATTGCGGCTTCATAGCGAACAGCCAAAACAGCAACGGCTCAAGCTGTTCGGCCAAGAGACGACGATGCCGCTAGTTGATCCGGCCGCGGGCGCACCAAGACCGGTGAGCTCTGGACCTATGCGGCGGACGACCGGCCATGGGGCGGCGGCGATCCGCCCCGAGTCGCTGAAGCGGCTCTCGGTAAACGCTATGCTGGGCAGAGCGGCCTTGAAGGACCTGTTGGGGAAGAAATGGTGATGCCCGCAGCCAAGCGGAAAGCGGTCGTCCATCGTCGAGACGTTCGGCATGAGCGAACGGCGCGCGCGTATAGCCATCGGCTGCTGCCGCATGACCATGAGATACTCGAACGACCCGGGCAGACGTAGCCGGCCTTCGCCAGCGCACGAGGCGATTGCCCAGGAACGTCGCCGCTTCTGTTATCGATGCCTGCAGGTGCTGCTCAAGCGCGAGGGCTATGTGGTCGACCACAAGAAGCTGTTCGGGCTCTACCGGGAAGAGAAGCTCGCAGTACGCCGCCGTGGTGGCCGCAAACGGGCAATTGGGGCCAGGGCCCAGACGATGGCGCGACGCCCCCCCAAAAATCGTCTCGCGCGACTTCGTGTCAGATCAGATCACCGACGGCCGTCGCTCCGCATTCTGACCGTGGTCGACCATAGCACCCGCGAGTGTCTGGCGCTGGTGGCCGATACCTCGCTCTCGGACACCCGCGTGACACGGGAACTGGAGCCGCCTGATCACCGAGCGCGGCAAGCCTAACACGGTGGTCAGCAAAAACGGCACTCAACTCGCCCGCGATGCCGTTCTGACGTGGGCGGATCAGAGCCGCGTCGCTTGGCACTACCTCGCGCGAGGCAAGCCCTTGCAGAACGCGTTCATCGAGAGCTTTAGGTATAGGCAGCCCTCGCTAATGCAAGGGATTTCAGCAGCACTTTGGATATTGGCCGGGTGCGTTCATGGATATAGCGTGTTAGTGCGACCGATGCGATGGCCGCTGGCCCTGGATGGAGATTCGCGGATCGAGGTCTCATCAACGGGTCGCGCTTGTTGCGCCTAAAGCTCTTCGGGCTTGCTCGATGTCCAGCTCCGCCGGTGTCACATCATGCTGTCATTTGCGCTCACACCATCCGTGGCCAACCGGCAACGACCATGGGCCGATACAGTTCAAGCAGGGCTTCGATACAGCCACCTCCGGCCCAGGACCAGCCCTTTGGATGCCGAACGACCTTGCGTGTTCCGATGTCTAGCAAGTACCTGAGATAGGAATCGCCCTGTTTCGTAACCCGATCTAGCCCGTCCGTTCCGGCGGTGGAATTCCGCTTAGGCCTCAGGCCAAGCCAGGCCACGAACTCCCGCGCGGAGCGCAAGATGGTCGCGTCCGGCACGGTCGCGGCGAGAGCCGGGGCCGTTATGAGACCAATCCCGAGAATCGGATCGATCAAGCGCCGTGAGCGAGAACGTCAGAAGTAGGTGAATGGAATTGGCGAGTAAGCGCTCCAACTACTAGACATGATAGTAACTCACGGACCAGTGCGGAGGCTAATTTCGCAAGGACGCTTCGCGGCCGTTCAGAAAGTAGAGGAGCTTTCAACATGCTCACAGCAGCTGAAATTGCCAACGCAAAAACTCGCGTCAACTATCAAGATGACAATTTTCTCCACGAGGATGATGATAGCGTCCGGATTGCCTATCAATGGCTGGACGCGCAAATAACAAGAAAGAAGAAGTTGAGAGCGGGACACCCTTTAAAGGAGATCATTGAAATTTGGGGCGGTAGGTTCGTTGCATCGTCTGATGTACGCGTTGCAGCCGAATTGCACCCACGAATTCGAGGGATGTACCCGCAGCTCAACATTAGCTCTCGCTTAACGCTTCCTTCATGCCGTCGTCTGTTGGGTATTGCTGGGGCCAGAACGCAAGACTACTCGCTTACTGCTAACCACATCATCCAAACGTATGCTCGAATCGAAGGACCATAAATCAGCCGTTTGCCTGCAGACCCGCACCTAAAAACCTATTGTAGCTCGAAACAGGCTTTGCCTCAAAAAAAGCTCCGACCATAACTCCAGGGCGCATCGAGGGGCCGTTCAGGGATCTCCTCGAAGGCAAAAGCCTGCTGTTCGTCATCGATACTCGCCCAGCCGAGCTTTTCCGATCGTCGGTCGAACCGGGCGCGGTCAAAGGCCTTTAGGATCTGCGTCAGCCGCGCGATGCTCGCATCGGCGTTGCGGGCCTTGAGATCGTCGATCTCGCTCTCCAGCGCATCGCAGGTGCCGCTTTTTTGGCCATGGCAAGCACCATGGCCTTTAGCATCTCTACGTCATTCGGGAGGTCGAGATCGGGCGGGAGCATTGCCCCGACCAGCGCACATTTTGCTCCGGTTCTCTCGTCCTTTCAGGCGTTGATTTCCTTCGTCGCAGCGCTTACCGGCGGCGTGACCGCACAGCCCGGACCCGCTTCCCATCCATCCCGTCCACCAGGGCCATCAACTGCGCGGATTCATCTGTATCCGATGATGCCCGATTCCGCGGCCAGCAGAACTTCGCTTTTTCAAGGCGTTTCAAATAGAGGCACACGCCAGAGCTATGCCACCATACGATCTTGATTCGGTCAGCCCTTTTCGCCCGGAACACATAAAGCGCCCCGCCGAACGGATCTGAGCCGGCATCGCGCAGTAGCGCAACAACGCCAGCGATACCCTTGCGGAAGTCAACTGGATGGCTGGCCAGGAACACCTTCACGCCGGAGGGGATCATGCCGAACGGACCGCCCGGATCACCCGCTGCAGCTGCGCCTCGTCGACGTCACGCCGGCGCGCGCGATCACCTCGCCAATGGAGGCAATCTCGATCACTGCCTCTGACATGCACGCCACCGCGACTTCGCGACTCGAAGGTAGGTTCGTTCGCCCGAGCATCGCGACGCCAGACGAAGAGCTGCGAGGGGTGAGTGCCGATCTGATGGGCGATCCCCCGATACACTCGCGCCAGGCTCCTGCGCCTCTGCCACAACTTGCCATGAACTCGTCCGACCAGCGTCGGCGAAGCTGTCGCGGCGCCCCCTCAAGACGCTCGGCGACAGCTTTAATCATATGGAACGCGGACGATTACATGAAACCGGAGGCGTTCTTTGCTCTGCAAAATGCCAGGCCGGTACGACACGGTCTTTGGTAAAGCGCTGAATCGCAGCGCGGACCGAAACGTCGAGAAGGGTGGCCGGCAAGCTGGCTGGTTTAGCATAGCGTTTGCTCCTGTAGCCCAGCACTCGGATCGGTCAGTCATGTGGCCGGCCCTGTGCGGGGTCTCACGCCAGGACCGATTTGTCGCGTAATTGACGCATGTAGGCGAAGGCGACGAGTCGGATATTGTAGGCATAAGCGCGCTTGAACTGGTAGCGCTGAAAGTTGCAACTCATTCTCGTCGCAATTCTCGTCGGATGGTTGTGGGCATCTCGCTTCCTCCGCGATCTCTAGGCCAGTGACGCTGCTTTTGTTCTTCGGGTGTCGGGCGGCACGCGTTGAAAATGGGCTCTCTATTGCAAAGCTCAACACCAACAGGTCTCTGAAGTCATGCCTTCATACCGCACGCTGCATGTAGTCTCTTGGCGATGGTGGCACCGGAGAATTGGGATTAGTGCAGAAAACAGCGTCTGCGCCGTTAGCATTGCGTGACATGCGCGCACCCGCGTCGGCAGGCGCTCAAGGCCAACGCTAGCATGAATCAAATGGGCTAGATACGGCCGAAAGTCGCCCACACCCCGTCTTCGCCGTCCCAGCTGCCGCGGCTCGCCGCCTTGGAGTACTCCGTGGCGCGCTGCTCGAAGAAATTGGCGTGCTCGACGCCATTGAGAATCTCGACGAGCCACGGCAGCGGATGCGCCTTGAGCTGGGTGAACCCGCCCTCCTTCGCCTCGAAGAAGCCGAAGACCGGGGCAATCCGGAGTAGGGCCCGACCCGACCACAGCCCCTCTCGTCGAGCAAGCCGGGAAAGCCATCTGGCGCGACCGATTAATCGACATCGGATCGTCATCGGCAATGGCGCCATCACGGTAACATTCGCAGATGCGGCAATACGGGGGGTCAATATTGCAGGCCGAATGACACTCATTCGCTTAGCCACTCTTCACGGACGACAAGGTACGGTGATTTACGGCGGCTAAAACGCCTGAGCCGGCGAGCCACGCATCACCAGCAATCGGGGTGCGCAAGTACCTCGCCCATGAGGCACTCTGGTTCGACGATAGTCACTTCCGAGCCGCTCTGCTCGCTTTTGATTCCTTCGCAGGCCCGCTCGTTGATATGCACTCGCGTTCTACGCGATCTACAGTGCGGTCGAGCACGTCGATGGCTGACCAGAGCGGCTCATCGAGAGATCATTCTTTGTCGCTTGGCCAGCGATGAGCTCCCTTTCCTTTTCGGCCGCGTCAATGGCCGCCTTCATGGCAAGGAACGATGGAAGGCGGACTGGAGCATGACGCGAACGCGCAATGGAGTTTCGTGGCGCAGGATGGCTAATGTTCGCGGCAGCGTTGCCTCGACAAGGTGCTGGGCGGAGGCCGACGGTGTTCGCCTACGAACGGCGGCCACAATGAAGCAAGCTTGCCGGACGTTACCATAGGCCACGACAGGATGGATCGCGACCGATTGCTCGCTTCAGATTGGTCCATATACCTGGAGTAGGTCCAGGCTGGCCGGATAGCCACTCCGGAAAACCGCGGCCCGCTCTTCGTACTGTGTGGGGAAGTAAAGCCGGCCTTGTCCGCGGCCCCGGCGCGGCTTTAAAGGCAGACCGGCGTGTCCTTGGCCGCACGCGCAGCAAGAAGCGCCAAGCCACCTCAACCTAGTGGAAGTAGGACTTCCTCTCTGGCCTTTCTCGCCGCATGCTAGATTCTGATCTGCAGCATGGGACGGCCTCTCTTCAGCTCCACCGCTCCTGACCATGCTCCATCTTTGCTCGCGTACTCGGTTTTGAACTGACCATCCACGTCGAGCACATATCCGGAAGCTGGCAGTACACGAGTTGGGTGCGACCAGTCTGTTCCTTTCGAGCGAAAAGTTTGAGCGCAGGCCCCGCCAGAGCCAGATCGCCTGAGCCGCGCCGGCAGGATATTACGCGAATTGATGACGTGACGCGAGCACATCTAGCCTTCAAGAATTGAGCGCGCGATCAAGACATCCACTACCGCTTTCGCTGACTGCTCTAGGTTCTGCTCCATGGTCCTGAGATGAATATCCGGTGTTTCTGGTGCTTCGTAGCACGCGTCGAGGCCGGTGAAGTTCTTGATGTTGCCTGATTTCGCCTTTGAGTACAGCCCTTTCGGGTCTCGCCGCGCGCATTCCTCGATCGGCGTATCGACAAATACTTCTATGAACTCTTCGTTACCAACGAGGATGCGCACCCTGTCCCGTTCCGCTCTCGTGGGCGAGATCAACGAGCAGATCACGATCAAGCCGCTGTCCACCATCAACTTGGCAACTTCACCGACACGCCGAATGTTCTCCACGCGGTCCGCCTCCGAGAAGCCCAGATCGGCGGTTAATCCGTGTCGGAGGTTGTCGCCATCCAGCAGCATTGTATGCCGCGACATCGCAAACAGCTTTTGATCAACCAGATTCGCAATCGCCGACTTTCCCGCGCCAGACAGGCCGGTGAACCAAATGACGCAAGGCTTCTGATTCTTGAGTGCGGCACGCTCCTTCCTATCCACGGATAGGGCTTGTCTAGAAATATTGGCGGTCTGCCGTAGCGGAACGGCAATCATGCCTGCCCCCGCCGTACGATTGGTGTAACGATCGATGAAGATGAATGATCCGGTCTTCCGATTGACGTCATAAGCATCGAATACTGCGGGCATTGTGGTCGCAACATTACAGAAGGCGATCTCGTTCAACGAAACCATCCCGGCGGCCAGATGCTCACAAGTGTTGACGTCGATCCGATGCCGAATTTCGGTAATGCTGCCGGAAATCGTCTGCGATCCGATCCGCAGGATGTAATTGCGTCCGGGAGTGAGCGGCTCCTCGTCCATCCAAATCACATAAGCAGCGAATTGGTCGGCGACCTTTGGTTGATCGTCCGGTCGGGACAAAATGTCGCCACGGCCGATATCAATTTCGTCTTCCAGCGTAATGGTCACCGCATCCCCGGCTTTGGCGCCGACAAGGTCGCCACCGTGGGTCACGATCCGCTTGACGCGCGTGGTCCGTCCCGACGTGGCGACAATGATCTCATCCCCCGCCGAGATCGTCCCGGAAGCCACCGTCCCGGCATAGCCCCGAAAATCCGGATTTGGCCGGTTCACCCATTGTACCGTAAAGCGGAAGGCCTGGCTTGCGGTGCCGGACTGGATGTCAATGCTCTCCAAATATTCAAGCAGGCAGGGACCACGATACCAGTTGGCACGCGCGGAGCGGTCTACGACGTTATCGCCGTAGCGGGCCGAGATCGGGATGGGAACGATCGAGGTGAAGCCGAGACCGGCGGCAAAGGCCATATAGTCGCGCGCGATCCGATCGAAGCACTCCTTGTCGTATGCGACAAGATCGATCTTGTTCACTGCCAGCACGATATGACGAATACCGAGCAGCGCACAGATAAAGGAGTGGCGGCGCGTCTGAACCATCACGCCTTTGCGGGCATCGATCAGGATAATGGCGAGCTGAGCCTGCGACGCACCGGTAGCCATATTGCGGGTATACTGCTCATGGCCGGGAGTGTCGGCCACCATGAAGGAGCGCCGCGGCGTAGTGAAGAAACGGTAGGCAACATCGATTGTGATGCCCTGCTCCCGTTCGGCCTCGAGGCCGTCCACAAGCAGCGCGAAGTCGATGTTATCCCCGGTGCTACCGTACTTGATGCTGTCGCGTTCCAGCGCCGTGATCTGATCGTGGTAGATCATCTTGCTGTCGTGCAGTAATCGGCCGATCAGCGTCGATTTGCCGTCGTCCACCGAGCCACATGTGATGAATCGCAGCTGATCCTTCGTCCGGACCGGAACCGGTTCCGTTGTCTGCTTTGTAAACATCAAAAGTAGCCTTCTCGCTTCTTCTTCTCCATTGAAGCGGCTTCATCGGTGTCAATTAGGCGCCCCTGGCGCTCAGACATAGTCGCGGTCTGCATTTCTGCGACGATACCTTCGATCGTCGTCGCATCGGATTCGATAGCCCCGCTCAAGGGATAACATCCAAGGGTGCGAAAGCGGATCATCCGCATTTCCGGCGTCTCATCGCAGTTAAGCGGCAATCGCTCGTCGTCAACCATGATCATCGCACCATTTCGATGCACTGTCGGTCTTCGTTTTGCGAAGTAGAGCGGAACGACCGGAATTTTCTCGATCATGATGTATTCCCACACATCGAGCTCGGTCCAGTTTGACATCGCAAACACGCGCATAGTTTCGCCCTGGCGAATCCGTGTGTTGAACAGGCTCCAGAGCTCCGGCCGTTGGTTACGGGGGTCCCATACATGTCCAGCCGAACGGAAGGAGAGTATCCGTTCTTTTGCGCGACTCCTTTCCTCATCGCGCCGGGCTCCGCCAAAGGCGGCATCGAATCCGTGGAGGTCGAGCGCCTGTTTCAGCGCGTCCGTTTTCATGACCTGGGTATGGAGGGCGGAGCCGGAATCGATCGGATTGATCCCACGCGCGCTGCCGTCCTTGTTGACATGGACAATCAGGTCGAGACCGAGCCGCCTGGCTGTCGCGTCTCGGAAGCTGATCATCTCGCGGAACTTCCAGGTCGTATCGACGTGAAGCAGGGGGAAAGGTAGTTTTGCCGGGTAGAACGCCTTGATCGCAAGGTGTAGCAAAACGCTTGAATCTTTTCCGATCGAGTAAAGCATGACGGGCCTTTTGAACTCGGCGACCACATCACGCATGATTTCAATCGATTCAGCTTCGAGAAGGTGCAGATGTTTTGGCAGCATATATCTTGTTTTCGGTGCAGGATCTCTGTTCTTCGCCGCTCTATGGCGCCAGCCCAGAGGGGGGAATATCCGTGGCAGAAATGGCCGGCCAAGGCGCATGGCTCGTCAATGAGGTCAAGCTCCGTTCGACAGCACACTTCGACGCGGCAGCATATCGCATTCTGCCGCTCGCACTGCCGGCGCGTGCGGCACACCTGATCGGGAGATCAGCGTGCCGGTTAAGGATCTTGGCTAAATCAACCAGCGTTGCTTGACCACAAGCATTCAGAATCCTTAGGAGCTCCCGACGATCCGCTCAAGCCGCGCGACCTCGCCTCGCAACATCTCGATAGCCACGTCCCGATTCTCCGAAACGTTCCAACTAGTGTGGGCCGACTCTCCAGCATGAGATAAGCCGGACAGCCCTCCCGCCTTGGCACTTCGCAAATCCCACCATGTTCGGAATATCCGACGATAAAGTTCGGTTACTTCCCGTCCCCTGTCCAGAACTCCGGCTTTCTGGGCATGCAGCAGTTCCTGCTCATATCCAAGTTCTACGAAAAGCTCGGCACCGACCAGATCGGTCACGGTTTGCATCTCTTCGACGCTCAATTGAGATTGCCACGATTTGACAGAGCTTTCGTCGATGGTGTTTCGTTCCAGGATTTTTCGGTCTCCAAAGCTGCTGGACTGAAGATAATCTGCTCGTCCCATGCTCACCGATGCCACGCCTCCTGGATCACAGCCGAGCGCTGTCAGTAGACGCTGGATTTCCTCGTCCGGGTGCGCCACGAGCAGTTCGTATTGCACCAAATGAGTCTGCGGGCGAATACGTTGCGCGGCGAGTCTAGGAAGACCCAAAACCAAATCGGCCAGTGAAGATATTATGCCATCGGGCAGTCGAAGCATGAGGTCAGCGAGACTGGATACGCTGACCGGCTGCGCGCTTTCTGCCCGCAGTGGGATGCCCCACGTCGATTTCAGTGAAGCGGCGATCGCGTAAGGATTGCGCATCAGAAGGATGTGTAGCGCTTCCGGATAGACGGATTCAACAAATTCAAGTGTCGTCCAATAGCGTGGTGTCTTATCTATGATGATGCGCTTGCCCGCTTTTGCCAGATATTGATCGTATGCTGCATCTGCAAAAGCGCGGCTGACGATCGTGCGATCTATCCGTCCCAAGAATTCGGAGGTGGCGGCCTCAATTAGAGAGCTGCCGGCCGGATGACGCCGATCCACCTTGCCAATTGCTTCAAGCGCCAGCATTAACCAGGGTTCAGGCGGAGCCGCAATGTCTGGATGGAGCTGCAGCAAATGTGCAAGGAGTGTGGTCCCGGATCGTGGAAGACCAAGGAGAAAACACACCTCAGGTGAACGACCAACAAGTCCGCTCATCATTCAGACACTCGTGCTTGGCAAGCGCCATCTGTCGACGCTAGCTCGATTGGGCGAAACAATCCGGCCGCCGGATCACATGAGGGCAACCGCTTGCGTACAAGGAAAGGACAAGAATTTTGTCTGCCACTCATGGCTTGAGACCCGTTCAGTCCGATCAGCCGGGATCACAGAACGATAACTGAAATCTCTTCCCCGATTGCTCGATCGATAAAACGAAATCAAGCAACAGCTCAATTGCACGAAGATTGACCGCGAATATGGCAAGGTTGAAAAGAACTATACGGACGTTTACCAAGACCGCGCGCGGCACATGGAAGGTTGCTACGTATAGAAGATGGGTGCGCTGGGGCATTGAATAGGTAACTGCGACATGCACCTTGCTGAAGCTCGGCAGACACAAACAATTTCGGAATATGAGCGGAGCGCTGCAAAGAAGCAGACCATATCGCGGACATCACAGCAGAAATCTTCTCAGCGCGGGAGCGATCCAGACGCTACTTCCAGTGAGCGCCGCCGTTGGTCGGTCAACACACTGGATCGGCCCTTCATGTGAGAGATCCATGACGGCGCCATCAGCAAGGCAATGTCTTCACTGCCGATCGGTCACACCCGTTGAGACCACGTCTAAGATAGTCCGTCAATAATGAGAGATGCTGGAGCTCCCACCGCGACAGTGAAACACCATCCAAACACTCTCTCAGCGCGGATCCGTAAAGCTAAATTTCCGACAAAATTTCTATGGGTACTGAGGGCGGCCCAGCGAGCCGCCCTATCGCGCCAGTACCAGCGCTGCTCAAAACTACCGCTGATGTCCGAGTCCGATTCCAAGATGCAAGGCCTTCTGGCGGAGCGCACCGACGCTGCGTTTGGTCATCTTTGCTATTTTTATGACCGGGGTTCGGGCCTTCGAATGGACTTTGAGCTCCTTGATATCTGCCCTCGTCCATTCGCGCCGCGTAACGCGTTTCTTGGTTGCTTTCTTCACGATGAATGCTCCTTTTGAGAGGAGCGGCTTGTAGCATAGTTTTCACGGCACGACGACCGCAAAAAGCAGACGATATATAAGAGTGGCGTCAGGTATAACTTGGTCATGCGTTCCAAACGCGAGACGTCTGGGCTAGTACAGCTGTGGAACTGCAAACCTCATATACACCTCGCCCTCAGAGAACGTTCCCATCGACGCCCTTCTATTCGCAGCTAAGCAACTGACACTCTCTGGAATGAGTAAGCCAACGCGAGATCAGTTTAGCCGACCGTCTCGACCACGCTGATGTGCATGAGGAGGCCAGAAGCCTCATCCCTCAGGTTTGAATCACAATATCCCTAGCCGCGTTGAACGACTTCCTAATACCAATTGCAACGCCACTGTTTCAAGATGTGACTTCGAGATCTAGTTGAGTACATCACGATCAGCAAGGGGTTGAGCGGCTGGCGGTCACCCCGGTAGCGGTTTACGTGGGCTCAATCGCTGCCGTGGGGCGCTTTCTGCCCGCGTTCCTTCCCAGCTGCGAAGTCAAAGGCGCAGTTGCTCAGCTTTCGGCTGTTGCGCGATCTCTCGCTCAACCTACGCCTGCGTAGTTCACTGATCTAAGTGTTCGAGCCTCTCAAGATATTCCCTTCCCTCCTCGGCGAGGATCCCGCACCCGGCCTCCCGCATCAGCTTTGCGCCGAAAATTCCGAGTTGGGGCGCGTGGCCTGCGATGCGCTTCATATGAGACGGCCACTCCGGGCCGCTGCTATACAAGTAGCCAATGCTGCTTAACGACTTCGATGCTCGACCGGCCCGTGCGGTTAGCCGGTAGGTATCTTCAGTATAGACGTGAAAACTCACGCGCACGCCATTGACCCAAGAAAAAGCCTCATAACACCTATTTTGAGGTAAGCTCCAGAGGCGCGCCCCGCTTTCAAAAGAAAAGCTTACTCGCTAAGCCCAATACGCGATGCCCCCTGGTCTGGTCGCTTTAAGCAACTTTTTCGACGCATCGGCCACATCCTGCCCGAAGCTTCCGAAGAACGGTTCAGCATAAGATAGCGGCGTCGACTAGGAGTGTGAGGAGATCTCAACCGCCTTGGACAAGTACGAGATCAAACGACGTCGGTGGTAACCACGCTGTTGTACATCTTGACGAATGACGTCGCTCACGGAACGAACCGCCCGCCTCTTTCTCTTCCAATTGCCGTCCAATCCCGGCGGGATCCCAAAGCCTGTCGGGACGACCAAAAGATCGTGTCTTCGGTTCAAATAGATATCGAACATGTGGTATCTCTTGTCGCGCGAGCGTAGATCGGCCGTTCATCGGTCTGGTGACATTGAAGCAACAGTCTCCCTTAAAGTCACTGGACGATCAAATGACATTCGAAAGCTCCATCCTGATACGTCAAGACCATCACGGGCACGATGGTGCAAGATCTGAGCGTGTTCACGTCCCAACTTACGTCCGCTGAGAGGCGCGCTCGACGAGCGTCGACCTGAAACGTGCGAGAGTACATCTAATTTTACTCAGCTACTTTGCGGCTCTGCGGCGCTTACGCTACAGTTTTTGGTTCTGGCAACTAGTTGATGCAGTATAACTTTGACAAGTTCTAACGAGCACACCTTCGCCAGCTATCAGGCTCCCAAAGCAATGGCTTTACGAGCCGCCGCCTCCGGTACTAGTCGAAGTAATCCTTGGACCCGTCTTCGCGGACCGCATCGACAGTAAAGCAATCCCCCCGGCAAAGATCCACCTATGGCGCTGCCGAGCCGGGATGACCGGAAAGCGATTGTGTTCAAGGATCCTGGCCAGTTCGGGGCCCGCGTCTTTGACTAAAACGAACGTCAGGAGGGACCGAAAGGACGTTGATATCTATGTAGAGGCCGGACAACAGCAGGTCGTCATCGTCGCAAGCTGGGGAATTAGTTTTGAATGGTTCGGGCGCGACTATCACTTGCGCATTGCTTCTGGCAAATAGTCGGTCATCGCTCGAGACCGCACCAACAGAAGGCTCATCGGTCGATGCACGATCACGTTAAGCTCCCGCAACGTGTCCCCAATTGCTTCGACGTGCTCATTCAGTTCGTCGACATAGCGGTCCTCGATCCCGTGGCGGACCGGTGCGCGAGCTCACGCACCTGCTGCCGCCGACGAGAGAACGCGGATAATACCAGTCCGAGCGAAGCTCAAGATTGTTATAAAGGAATAAGTCGCAAGAGAGTTCGCGATCATGAGCCGCATGATTAGTGGCCGTACCCACCACAACTTCCTTCAATCTCGACCACTCGTCGTACGAATCTAAAGTCACGCTTACCCGTATCGGCCGTGCGTTCAGGCTTCATAGACCGACTGCCGAGTCCGATCAAGACGCGAGCGTAGGATACAGTCTCATAGGCACGCTCGCCGAATACGTTATCGCGGGCAAGCAAGCCGTCCATGCTAATGGCGATGCTATGGACTGGCGAGCACGCCGGTGAACGTCGCGGCCGTGAATAGCCTTGGTCGGTGCTGAAGATGTCGCGCTTCCGTGGAAAACTCAGGAAGTGCGAAACCCTTGCTTACTCAGGCCGTCCTTGCGGGATGCTCGAAAGGCTGATGTGGACGGATTAGCTAAGGCAGGTGGGGTTCGAAGCTCCAATACATCGGCGAATATTGTCCAATCGCGGACACTCTTTTGCTTGCAAAATTCAGCCTCCGCCTGCTGAGCAGCAGCACTCAGGGAGGCGGCATCGACCTTGAATGCTGCCTGGCACGCACGATGCTCGCCGCCGGTATCGTCACAAACGGTCTTAATAAACCGAACATTAAATGAAGGCATGCCCCTCGCTTCCCGTGGTTCGCTTATCAACTATTCTGCCATTCGCATCGCGAGTATTTGATCTGCCTCAAGTAGCCCCCCAAGAGGTCTGTCCGCCCATCCAAAGATCGATCAGATGTAACGGCGCGGCACGAGCCGCTTGCGCGCGCAGATTTCTTATATACGCCGGCGAGGGACTATGCGCGCAGGCGATCGTGCGGCAATCAGGCCAGGAACCCCGTCTTCCATCCGACGGTCCACCAGCCGCCCCCACGGTAAGCCGATCATAAGGATTGTCGCAGCCCACGTTTCGATGAGCCCAGGTCCAGGACTCCAGTGCCGAGACCTAAAGGTGGGATCAGCCCCGACAAGGCTACCGACGATGAAGGCGAACAATCGTTTGACCATCCGTGTGCACGGAGCAATGAGGAACAATGCTGCCGTAGCCCATGGAGCGTGAGTTGCGCCTCAAATCAACACGCTGGCGTGCTGCAGAGAGTGCGATGGATTCGCGCATGCCCGAGTTCGGACATGTGCACTGCCACGCGGGGGTTTGCGGCACGTTGCGGCCGCTCGAGGTCAACCACTCCCGGACGAACGAGGCTTTTGACCCGCATCAATGCTACGACGGCTGTGTCCTGATAGAGTTGATCTTCTAGTAAGGTCAGACGCATGGCAGAAAGAACGACTTGAGCCCATGATGCTCTCATGTCCAAGCACCAGCCATCACTTTTTAGGACTCCTTTCGGGCGCAGCCGAGCCGCGGGTTGATGACCTACACATGATAAGTTGCGCCGCTTGCGATGGCGTCTACTTTATCGACCTGCGGACAGGCCCGATTATGGGCTCCGAGCAACGCTACGTCCCTCCTATTGGTGTCAACCGAATCCAGCGTCTTCGCGCTCTCGCTGGAGCACGTGCTACGCGCGCGAGAGCGCGGCTGAAGTCGCCCGCACTCCACGGGATGACGCCGCAGAACACGGAGCTATCTCACCAACAAGGGACCTGACATGACAGAAACCCGGGCCATTTACCCCGCCACAAGCCAGATTGCTGGAGCTGCAGACCAGTTTAGTTCGTGCAGAACAGTTACAAATAGCAACAGCCGAGGCCTTGAGCTGCCCCAGATCCATTCGACGGAGCTCAGGCCTTGTTTCCCGGCGAAAATCCAAATATTCGCGAGCGGACAGTGTTCCGGACCAACGATGCCACCGACTGCCCTCTGCCGCGGCTCACGCCATCAAGACCGCGCGCCGTCCGGTCGAATCGCGCAGAGCCTGCTCGCGCGGACGCCAAGCGATGTTCGTAATGTTCACAAGGTTGTCTGAATTTGTCAGCTCGCAGCGATGAACTTTGTTCAGGATCAAATGGCGATTTGATCTGGGAGCGGCTCGAAATCATGCCGCCCTTCGATCAGGATCTGGAGATTGCCGTGATCGAGGGGAATTCAATTCACCGGGTGGTCTTTCCCTGCCGCCGGGCGTTCGGCGGATGGATCAACGCGAATACCGGAGAGCACGTCGCCGTGCAGCCGACGCATTGGCGTATCTGGCTCGGATAGCGACGGCGATCCTGCACAATAGATTGGTGTGAGTTGAAGCAGGAATTGGCTTCGGCGCCCTCTCGTCGGGCACTATGTGGGGTCCATCGAATGAGAGCGCCTGACGGGGAAACATGTGCGAGCGGACCGATGAGAAGCCCCTTGCGGTGACGTCCGGCATCACCCCTCTCATTGTTGTCGCAACCGTTCCCACTCTTCTTATGAGCGACACCACGGCGTAGATTTTGTCTCTCAGACCAAGCGATCGCTTAGCACGGCATAAGGAGCTACGATAAACGTATCGATGTGTGTTCATATTCTCGGCCAATGCTCTCGCCTTGGTGAACCGTCGGCTATTCTCTTTTGGCCAAGTAACGCGAGCCGTCAGCGTCGTTTCTCCGGGTGCACATCCGTTCCAACCATCAACTGGGGCCAAGCACTTTTTGTTGGCCCCAAGTCTTGCCGCGAGATTATGGAGCGCGGTATTGACCACAAGCGAGTAGCTTGGTCGAGAACAGACCGAGCGCCGGATCAATGATTTTGCGGGGACGATGCAGCGCGCAGTTCGCGGGCGGCAGCGACCATGTTGGTTATCGCAGGCCGCACCTCCTCCCATTTGCGCGTTTTTAAGCCGCAGTCCGGATTGACCCAGAGCTGTGATTCTTGCAAACGCGTCCGAGCCAGCACCATCAGCTCCTTCATTTCGCTCACCTCGGGAACGCGTGGAGAGTGGATGTCGTACACGCCAGGTCCGATTTGATTTGGGTATTCGTACTTGCTGAATGCGCCCAGTAGTTCCATTTTCGATCGCGACGTCTCGATCGAAATGACATCCGCATCCATTGCAGCGATCGCACCGATGATGTCGTTGAACTCGGAGTAGCACATATGTGTATGGATTTGCGTCTGATCGGTAACGCCTGATGAGCAGATGCGGAAGCACTCTCCGGCCCAATCGAGATAGGCCTTCCACTCCGATCGGCGCAAGGGCAATCCTTCGCGAAGTGCAGCTTCGTCGATCTGTATCATGCCCGCACCGGCATTCTCGAGGTCGCGCACTTCGTCGCGGATCGCAAGCGCAAGCTGACGGCAGACCTCGCTCCTAGGAATATCATCGCGAACAAACGACCAGTTCAGGATCGTCACCGGTCCGGTCAACATCGCCTTCATTGGCTTGCTAGTTAGTGATTGCGCGTAACGCCACCAGTCCACAGTGATCGGCTTCGACCGCACTACATCGCCAAACAGGATCGGGGGCCGGACGCAGCGCGAACCATAAGACTGTACCCATCCCTTCCTGGTAAATAGGAAGCCGGCGAGTTGCTCGCCAAAGTACTGCACCATGTCATTGCGCTCAAACTCGCCGTGCACGAGGACGTCAAGACCGATGTCCTCCTGCCAACGTACGGCGCGGGCTATCTCCTCCTTGATGAACCTATCGTATTGCTCGTCGCTCAGCGCGCCTCGCGCATGCGCCGCCCGAGCATTTCTGACTTCTGTGGTCTGAGGAAACGATCCGATCGTGGTGGTGGGAAAAGCTGGTAGTCCAAAGCGTGCCCTTTGGATCTCGGAACGACGTGCAAACGGACTTGCGCGCCGGCGCATCGTCTGGTCGATTGCGCTCATCCGGGCAGCGACATTGGCATCATGGATCTTCGGCGAAGTCCGGCGGGCAGTCGCAGCGCATTCCGAATCGGCAAGAGCGAGCCCGACATTTTGGTCGCCAGCGAGTGCTCGCGCCAGGATCGCAAGCTCACGCATCTTCTGAACAGAGAAAGCAAGCCAGCTCTTGACGTCGGACGTGAGCCCGGTCTCGAGTTCAACATCGACCGGCACATGAAGCAGCGAGCAGGATGGAGCGAGCTGTACACGGTGCTTGCCGAGCTTCGCAATCGCGGGCTCCAACCGCCGACGGAGCGACGACAGGTTCGATCGCCACACATTCCGGCCGTCGATGACACCGAGCGACGTGACGAGATCTCTTCGACCGACAGCAATGATCTGATCCAACAACTCTGGCGCTCGAACCAGGTCAACGTGCAGACCCGAGACTGGGAGCCTCAAGGCGGTATCCAAATTGTCGCCTAGGCCGCCGAAATAGCTGGCAACCATGATCTTGATAGCCGGTCCCTCTTTTGCGAAACGGTTATAAGCATGTAGCAGTGCTTTTGGTACCGCTTCGTTCAGATCAAGGACCAGGCAGGGCTCGTCAAACTGAACCCAACTTGCCCCTCGTTCGGCCAATTCATGCAGAACCTCAATATAGATCGGCATCAAATCATCTAGTAGGGATAGGGGCTGGAACGCGCCATCGGCACTCTTGCCGAGTTTTAGGAATGTGACGGGCCCGATCAGGACAGGGCGGGTCTGAAAGCCGAGAGCCTTTGCTTCCTCATACTCTTCGATGGGTTTGCGAGAGCAAAGTCTGAACGCCTGTCCCTTGTAAAACTCGGGAACCATGTAGTGGTAGTTGGTATCAAACCACTTAGTCATTTCCTGCGCGGGTGCGCCAGACCCCCGCTGGCGGAGACCGCAACTCGTATCCTGGTCGTCGCATTGTGATCCGCGAGCCATGGCGAAGTACGTCTTGAGGGAAACGTAGTCTCCTTTCGAGGCGTAGATCTCCGGGATAGCACCAACCATGACACTTGTATCGAGCACCTGATCATACAGCGAGAAGTCATTCGACGGAATGATCGTGACGCCGAGAGATTTCTGACGAGCCCAGTTCGCTGCGCGCAGCCCGGATGCGTCCTCGAGCAATTGCTGTTCGCTGATCTTTCCCGCCCAGTAGCTTTCGAGAGCGAATTTGAGCTCACGCCTTGGACCGATGCGTGGCGTCCCGAGCGTAGCAACCGGAAGAGAGAGAAGAGACATAGTGTTAACCCCTGTTGGGGACAAAGGCCATGGCGGACGCAGGCAGAGGAAGTCGCGCATGCGACGGCTGCTTGGCGCACCACCGAGACACCCCGCCCGTGGACCAATACATCGTCGGGGCAGGTCTCCTGGCTTGCTGGTCATCGCTGCTGTCCGGCCTTCCCGAAGCCGTGCTGGCTTCAGTGACATCGTTGGACAGTAGCTCGCCGCTCACAGTTGCGGGGGCAGCGCCGGCATTTGCACCGGCTTCCCTCTTAGCTCCGGATCAAGTGGGATTCGGAGAACCTCGACGACTTGGATTATCGACAGGAGGACTCTTCCGTCAACCTCTCAGATCATGTGCCAAGCTAATCTGCGACATCTAGGCGAATAACCGTGCCTTTCTATGAGCAGCGCAATCTAGCAACATACGGGACGAGCAGGTTGATTTGCGTGCTAACCAGACTTCAAAGTTCATCGATTAAGCCGGCTTCCTGTCGCCAGCCATCATGTAGGCCGCACGCCGACGCCAACGATCGCGTACCAGACGGTTCAATGACGGCAAACGCACTTGAAAGGATCCACAAACTGCGGCCGATACACTGAATGGAAACATCGAAGCGTGCGCAGGTTGGAAAGTCGACAAGAGGGACATAAAACCCGTGCAACTCTCCGCCCTCTCCCTGGCACAAAGAATGCAAGCCGCTCGACATACCCAGTCTCTCTTGCTGGGTATGTCCAGCTCAGCCAATTGAAGCTGTCGCGGGCTAGGGAAGTTAGCGGCGCGTGACATAGAGGGGAGCGGCTGCCCGCGCGGGATAGCCACGGGTGCCCCGTCGCCTCTCCGTAAACTTCTTGCGCCCGCTCATAGCAGCTTCAAGGTTGCCCGCTTTGAAAGATGTACGGATGAAACGCGATAGGCCGAGAGTTATGAAGAGAATGTCGGGAAGACCCGCGCTATGGCTTGCCCTGGGCGGACTTCTAATGTGCCTAGCCTGGCCGGCTGCCATGAGCAACACCATTGGCGCCAGCGACAACCCACTTGTCGAAAGACTCAAGTCAACGTGGCGAGCGCAAGATGGTGAGACGATAGAACAAATCCTCTCCAATGTCTCGAAGGTGGCACAGTTCGTCCCTCAGATGTGGGGGGTCGTTGAACTTGGCGAAAACGACTATGTTTTCGTTTCGTGGACCCGGCACCGAAACAACAAATCAGACGAACAGTACGCTATCACCTGGAAAGTCGCGCTCGACGGTACGATTGAGCTTGCGTCAACCTATGCGAAGCCGATGGAATTGGGCTGGCGTGCCCTAGCGCTCTCGTTGATCGCCAAAGAAGTCGCAGATGGTGAAAGGGACGCAAACCTTAGCTTTCTGCATGATCCAAGTAACTTCAACTTTGTGACTACGCCGCAAGGCCGGCTCGGCGATCTTCTGCGGCAGGGCCGATGCACTATCATTGAACCTGTTGGGGTAGACTACTTACCCAAGCAGAATGACAAGCCGAACGAGAAAGGCGATCTATGGCGCATTCTGCTCTTGGTGAATTGCGATATCCAAGGACCACGTTATTTTACACACAACGGGGTCATCACTTTCGAGAAGAGCGAAGGCCAAGATTGGGAGCCACAATCCTCTTTTGCCAAGCGCATCGCGAAATTTCCTCCGGGCTCCTGGTTTCAACGGACCGAGCCAAAGGAAGAGGAAGACTTAGGGGACCGAAGGCCTTAGTAGACGGCCGGGCAGAGCAACATCGCACCGCAGCTGCCGTACGGTCGAAAGCCTCGTACCAACTGCAAGACATACCCGCTCCGCAGTTGCGTTGCTTACGGCTCCGCAATAGTCCGGCTGCCCTTCTCGCAGCAGTTCGGCCTGCCCTACGAAAGGTCAAGCAGCATGATACTTTTCCGCCAGGTGTCGAGCTCAGCGGCGCGTACTAGTTTGCGACTGGTTTGCCCGCCTGCACTCCACCCAGTGAGAGCAACCAGGTTGCGGGGGACTAGCTCTCCTGCATTCTTCGCTAGAGCGCTTGGGGATGCGTCCGACCCGAGCCGATGAGGCGTGCGCTCCGCACATCGCGTAGCTGCGTGACATACGCAGGAGCGTGAACGTAGCGACGCCCGGCACTAGGGACCGACGCTGAAACGAAACGGGCTAGGAAGTTACACTGGTAGCAAGCCCGGCACACCCGCTGAGCGCCTACTCACCGCAGGGCGAAAGCTCCGGAGATGTACAGAATGTCGAGCGCCAAACTGACTCGGCCTAGATTTCCTCGCGCTCATTCGTCTGCACGTCATAGACCCGGATCGTAAGCTTGGGAAACCGCTTCTTTAATTCTGCTCCACCTGCCGTGGCACCGTCTTTGGTTGCGAATTCGGCTCTGAGTTGGCCATCTACTTCAAGCGCGTAAGATGAGACTGTTACTTCCCGAACGACTGCCACCATGTCATTCCCATTATGTAGTGAGGTACTTAAGAATGATGTGTAGCTTGAGTCGGCTAACCGCACCAGAGCTATTCGCCACGAGTGCGCGATGGGCAATCGCGTATCGTGGACTGTATCCTCACACTGAATTGCATCAGGATGGCGCTCGCGATTGTCCGAACACGTGGGCAGCTTGCGCACGTCCGGAGCGCACACGGCAAAGCGCGGCTCCATATCGCAACCGTTCCAAGTCCTGGAGCAAACGGGCGCTGATGCCGGCCTTCCTGGGTAGGCCACTCGAGATCGTGGGGAACCGTCACGACCGAAGAGCGGCCGCCCGTAGCGCCGACGAGTCATAAACAATTCAGTTCTTGTAAAAGCGTATGGGCGGTAGCAGCAACGACCTACGGTGCAGCGCGGAGGACCAAATGCCACAATGCGATTGATAGCAACGATCATCTGGCTCGGTGTAAGAAGGCGTCGGATTTCCGCGCTTTGCTCGAACAAGAACGCTTGATTTACGCAGCGAGCATCGAGGCTGAACTCCGCCACGTAATTGTCTACACGGACAGAGCGAGCCAGACCAGATCATTTTGCAGATCTTTGTCGTGACAATACTTTGGGGCGAACTCGTCGTGCTCGTCGGCACGGTCTAGTTTGCCAATAGGAGTCGTAAGTAACAATAGCAAGGTTGCTCGTCCACCCCCAACGCCGCCGCGAGCGCCGACGCTTCATTAGTCGCTCACTTTTTGCAAAGGGTGCGCACAGCGTTTCGAGGCTCCGGGTTTGTCCAGCGCCGCGAGTACGGCGCAAAGCCGACGAGACTCTCCTCCCAGGTTCAGAGGGTCACAGTACGCTCCCAGTGAGAAGAACCGCCGATGCTCGAGTGATACCGCCGCACGCACCAGAAGAAATCTCTTGATCCTTACGCAGCGTCAGGTCGTAGGTTTGAACTCACGCCAAGCTCTCATAAAGCACACATCGAAATACGCCGGCTGGACGGACCTCTGCCATCGAGCAGTCGGATCGCACCGTATCGTGCGTGAACATGGATCAGGAGCGAAAGGTTATTGTCGGGATGACGCACCGCGGAATCATGTTCGCATTGTTCGTTCTCATCACATCTCCGGTCTACGCCGCGACACTCAGCGGTGTTCCGCGCATCCTCGACGCCAATACGATCGAGATCGAAAGAACGAACGTTCGGCTCCTAGGCATCGAAGCTCCTGAGACGGATCACATTTGTCTCGACGCACAAGGCCGGAAATGGGCCTGCGGCCTAGCTGCTCGCGACGAGCTTATCAAGCATTCGAATGGGCGCACGTGGGTTTGTCATACCCAAAGAGTCGATGAGTATCGGCGAGCCCTCGGTAGCTGCTTCATCGAAGGCGAGGATGTGAACGTCTGGATGGTACGTGCGGGCTGGGCACTCTCCGCCGGTGCATCTCACCATACCTACGCTGTCTATGAGTTGGTGGCGAGCACAGCTAACACGGGGCTGTGGTCGGGGGCGTTCATCGCCCCCTGGGACTGGCCTCACCGCAATAGGAGCACGATTGTCGTTGGCGCGACCTTGGTCCCGATCGACGCTCAGGAAGTCCTGCTTGGATCGCTCCTGCTGGCGGAACCACCGTCGTCCGAGTGCCTGATAAAAGGGACTCTCGAGCGCAACGGCGAGCGGACTTATCGCGTGCCAGGGCAGCGCGGTTACGAACAAATCGACATGACGAAGAAGGGCGGCGAACGCTGGCTCTGCAGCGAAGCGGAAGCCAAAGCGACTGGGTGGCGTAAAGCCGTGCCATGAGGCGACACATGCAAGCAGCCCATTCTCATCGCATGTACCATTTAACCAAGCACGCGCGCTCGCGCCGGTCACTGTTGCTGTTCGCAGCTTCGACAGTTTTCCTGCGGTTCGGCGATAAGATTGCCGAGGCGAAGGAAGCAAAGGGCCTGCCCAAACCAAACAACCTGCTCTCGCCAAATGCTGCCCTGGATCGGCTGCTGAAGGGGAACGATCGCTATTTCCAAGGCGCATCGCGAATCGACGATTTCAGGCGCGAGCGGCCAGTCTTGGTTGAGGGACAAAATCCATATGCAGCGGTTCTGAGCTGCGCCGACTCCCGCGTGGTCCCCGAACTTATCTTCGACAGCGGACTAGGTGATCTGTTTGTCTGCCGCGTCGCCGGCAACTTCGCTAACGAGGATACGCTAGCCAGTATGGATACGCGGTTGCCATACTCAACACGCCGCTGATCCTCGTCCTTGGCCACGATCATTGCGGTGCGATAAAGGCTACGATCAAGTCGCTCTATGAAGATAAGCGGCCGCCGGGGCACATCTCGTCCCTGGTCACTGCACTTTCTCCTGCAGTGAAAGCATCTTGCGACCAAGCCGGCGACGCGTTCGCCCAAGCAACCCGACAAAATGTGGTCGATAACGTCAACAAAATCAAATCTACGGGGCCAATTCTGAACGCTGCAGTCGAGCAGAACCGACTGAAGGTCATCGGGGGGCTGTATCGGATCGACACCGGCAAGGTCGATATTGTGAGCTGATGCTAGCGCCTTCACGCTCCCGGCAATCGTACGCCGCCTGATACATCGGTTCAGTTCCGCGCGATATTATTGGTCCAACGTCCACCACAAATACGCCCGGACACTATCCGCTCCACAATTGTCATCGCTTCAGGAATCATTAGATATGCGTGGCCTCATAATTCTTCTCGTGTTTTACGCACTCATGTTGGCAACGCGGGGCCAGCAACAAGATACGCACATAGCGCGTCCAACAGCATTCATGGCTCCTGATTGAGCCGACAACCCAATGGAGGTGGTTCAGGCAGCAGATCGCCATGCGAAGCATTGCAGGGTCTGAACTCCGGAGCACGCGACGATCCCGGGAGCTTCTCAGCTTCGACCGGAGCAAGGCATTCAGGGTCCTACCTTGATAACCGAGCTCAGCCTGGGCTGAGGATCACATAGAACAACCAGCATGACTGCCCGGCCCGGGGCTTTTAAGGCAGCATGCTACCCGCATCAGTACCGGAGAGCCTCCTGCATCGGCCGTTTGTGAGACCGCGACCATCGGAAAACCAGCCGCGCATCAATCATTCGTTAGACCGTCTCGTTCGCCGTCCTCCATGAGGAGATCGAAGAACCTCGAAGTTTACAAAATTCGCAACGTTCGTGGTGTACGCATAGTTGTCGCACGAATTTGGCAAGCTCGGCCAAGGCCGCAAGCATAGATAGGAGGCGCCACCGGCCGCAAGAGAATCGGTCAGTCGAGAATGCGCACGAACTTGCGTTCGGTATGCCAGAACGTGGACAGACTCGTCTGTCGCTGGCAACCCAAAACCTGTTCGAAATGCCTCGTCTTCGCTTGGATGAGCGGGACACTCTTGCGGTCACCTCGAACCGGAGTTCGATCGTGCAACTACAGCGTCTGGAGCCGCCGTGAGTTTCATGAACACCTGCGTACTTGAGCCGCTTCTAAGCAAGCGCTTACCAGCAGTCGCACGATCAGCACATTTGGGCTGTTGGTAGCGTCAGGAGACCGAAGCCGGACTTAGGCTTAAGCAGGAAGGTTGAACCCGGTTGGTGGCGGTCGCGGTCCGCCCCTGGGGTTTTCTTCTCCGCTTGTTGAGTTAAGGACATCTTGTGCCTGAAAGCAAACACGGAGACACGAGCATTGCGCTGGCACGGCACGGCGGAGTGATCTCGCGCGATTCAGACAAAGCCCGCAGCCATGCTTGATGGCACGTCAATTGCTGGGAAGACGGGCAAGAGGCCGCAAGCTTGGGCGCTCTCCCAAGCACAACTCAGGAATTCCAAACGTGGTTCCCAAGTGTGACCACACGTTCATGTTGAAAGACATGCACCGCATGCCCCGATCGACCGCCGGAGATTCAGTGCGGCAAACGCGGATCGATGCCGCCGCAGCCTATCGGCTGCTTTGCCGGCCACTCAAGTTTGGGAAGCTACCGTGTCCACTCTCATGGACTGATATCAACTGAGACAGCTTTGAGAACGCCGTCCAGCGGGGGCCAAATCACCTGGCCTCGCCATGCGGGCTCCAAATGAATGACACGCGGCGATGACCGGCTCAAGACACGGAGGATGATCTATGAACGCTCCACCAGAAAAGGGGACTTCCAGAACCCACGCCGCGCCTGCGACCTGGGCTAATCTGTCGCCGCTACTCGTCGAGATCCGTGCGCGTCGCAACGAGTTTAGCCGCACGCAGAAGATTCCAAAGGAAATCATCGACGGCTTCAGACGCGTCGGCGTCTATCGGGCTATGACTGCCAAGCGATTCGGCGGTGAGGAGCGAACGCCAGCCGATTTTTGTCGGCTGGTGGAGCGCATTTCCGAGGCCGACGGCTCCGCCGGTTGGGTCGCCAGCTTCGGGGATGGAGCTCGCTACCTCGCTGCTCTTCCGGACGGCACGCTTCGCAAAGTGTACGCCAATGGACCTGACGTGGTGTTGGCGGGTGCGCTTTTCCCACTCCAACCCGCTAAGCGATGCGCCGAGGGACTTATCGTGAACGGCGTGTGGCCATTCGCTAGCGGCTCACCAGAGGCGGATTTGATAGGAGTTGGTATCACGTTGGAAGACGATCCGAGCGGTGACCTTCCGCGTGTAGCGGTGATGCCAGCCGAGAAGGTGACAATTCGGCCGAATTGGGACGTCATCGGACTGCAAGGCACCGGAAGCCACGATGTCGTCGTCAACGACGTCATTGTGCCAGAGGAATGGACCTTGATCCGCGGCGGTCCGCCGACACTTGACGGGCCGATCTATCGTTACCCAGCCGTCGCCTTCGCTGCGCAGGCGCATGCTATTGTTGGCATCGGGATTGCGCGTTCCGCAATAGAAGAGGTGATCGCCATGGCCCAAACTCGTGCCTCGATCACTGGAGCGCCCGTGTTGGCTGAGCGCGGCTATGTCCAGCTTGAAATCGCCAAAGCCGAAGCGTTGCTACGTTCCGCTCGTTCTTTCTTTTACGACGCCACCGAGGAGCTGTGGAAGGAAGCGCTCAAGGGTGAGGTAACTCTTGGCACCACGATGCTAATGCGGCTCGCGGCAACGAACGCCGCGCGGCAGGGCGCTGAGGTCTGCAGGGTTGCCAGCGGTCTGGCTGGAACGGAGGCGCTCTATAGCACCAGCAATCTGGCGCGGGCCATGTGCGATAGCTTCGTGGTTGCCCAGCACGCAGCTTTAAACGAGGGAACGCTCCAGAGCGCTGGCCGCGCCCTTCTGGGAAGTGTAATACAGCCGGGCTTTCCATAAAGTGGGGCACGCACGGCAGGCCACACGCCACGCCAACGGATTACCGCAGTTGCGTGGTGAGTGGGTCCGCCGATGAGGACGTGGCCCTTGTTTCGATGTGAACAAAGACACCGCTGTGCAAAGGGTCCCGCTACATATCCTGGGCTACCATCGTTGTCCGAATATACGAGCCCTCGTAAGCCTCTTAGCCCCTGCGCCCATCATTGACGTTGCCGAGCAGGATACACCTGAACTTCTGCGAAACGGCTCGTTCAACTCACGAACTCTCCAAATCACGCGCGAGCGGGACTCTCGCACCGGTTGCCTACGCGCTTTGCCCGGCCGGCTATCTTGCGGATCCATGGCGGCAGCAATACAGCCAGCCCTATGCGGTCAGGATGGAGTGATATCGGCAAGCCGGACGTGGTTCT
Organism: Bradyrhizobium sp. WBAH42; assembly: GCF_024585265.1. Lineage (NCBI taxonomy): Bacteria > Pseudomonadati > Pseudomonadota > Alphaproteobacteria > Hyphomicrobiales > Nitrobacteraceae > Bradyrhizobium > Bradyrhizobium sp. WBAH42. Next base: position 8,047,569 of record NZ_CP036533.1, on the reverse strand, counting down.
GGCTGCGTCGGTGAAGCCGCGTGATCAGATTGGGCGTGATCGGCATTAGATCCTGGCGAGTGTCGGTGGAGCGGATCCGACGTTGCGGCGCCAAGAGCGCGCGAGCGCAGCGCTGCTACGGTTCGATCGTAACGGTAGCCCCACGCCCCCGCCTTCCTCAGGGCCGCGTGGAGCCCACGACCGCCGTGGCGCTGGCCGCTCCCAATGGACCGGCCGACATGCACGCTAGCCCGGGGATCCGCTAGGCGCGCGAATTTTTGAGCAATACATCACCTTCCACTGCGCGCGGATAGTGAGCCGCCACTTCAAAGGATGGCAATAAGTCAAGAATGGCTTGCAAGGACAACTGCCCTTCGTAGAGCTCGCGGTCACTATACTCGGTGTAGATGAAACGTGTGTTGCTCAAGGTCCGCATACCGCCGGCGATAACGTCGGCTTCGGCTCCCTGAACGTCCATCCAAATAAAATCGACTCCGTCCAGCTTGGCCTCGCTGCACCAGTCGTCCAGCCGCCGTGTTTCAACCGAGACAGGATGATCAAACCGAACCCAATCGTACTCGGTAAGATGGTTCTTTGGACGGCGTATTGAACCGGATAGGTCCCAATCCTTCGCATCGCCATCTGCATTGCTGGGGTGGAAGTCGATCCTTCCGTTTCGATCACTGATGGCTATTTCAAACAGCTTCACCCTATTGAGGGATGAGCCGAGCTTCTTCTTGAAGCGCGCGATCGCTCGGGGGTCCGGCTCAAAGCAGTAGAGCTGGGGCTGCGGGCACAGTTCGAGGAACTTTTGCGTATCAGTCCCGTCATTGCAGCCGATATCCAGGATGACTGGATTCGGCTTCTGAAGAAGTGAGATGATGTGCTGATGTACTTCTACGGACGACACAGCTGCTTTTCCATGGTGCGCGGAGATCTGGTGAATTTCCACATCACACGCCAGAAGCCGCTGCACAACGTATATCAAGGTATAAGATTCATTTGTCAGTCAGTCCTCTTGATCCACGACAGCTGTTTGGATGCCATCGACATGAAATGGAGAGGCTATCCCTGGCGATGCAAGTCTCGAACCTATCGTCGGAAAGCGCGGCCTCAGTGCGCCAGATGGTCTTATTGGCTCTTTCGAGTTGCCGAAAGATCGCCTTCGTTTGAGCGTCACCTGTCGGATATGGAAGACAATTGCGCCGAATGTGCTCTGCCGAGTGATGGCCGCCATCTCAGATTCGCTGCCAGTAGCTCGCGACGGTCTTTCCCTCGGCAGCGGGCGCGAGGAACGAGGTCGGCGAAAGCCCCGATGCACGCGTTGCTCGGCGCAATCAAGCTTTCGCGGGCTCGCAACTTTCTTCAAATGCTGCCGGCTTACGAATGACCAGAGTCAATTCGGTAGGCCATAAGTGCCGTGCCACGGCTGGACACCGGCAATCGGTTACAATTCGGTGGTGACCTGCTAGCAGGCCGCCTCTTACAAGCAGAACCTGCTTTTTCGATATCGTCGCATACTGTTCGCATGCACGACTCCGGCAGATTTGACGATCCGCTCTTCGATAACGCTCGTGGCCCGCACGCTTCGCCGGCCACGACTGCTAGATTGTACCGCCAGGTAATCATGCGCAATCCCCACGTCGTCGAAACACTCTCCGATCAGTGCAACCGCCGTCCGAGCAAGGTTGAAGTGTCCTGGGGCTCAATGCCGTGCTTCGAAGAAGCGCAATGTCATTTTCACAACAGCCGGGGGGCTGTGCACCTCAGCGCGTATGCTTCCGGACAAGCGCACACGCTGCCAGGCAATGCTTTTGCAAAACTGTACGGATAGATCGCTCAGCGCATTTGTGGCCTGACTCTTGCTATAGTTTACTGGCCACACTGTGCCTAATCCCAACTTGTTCAAACGCTCAGGAGACCTCTATGAATTTCCGACCGCTTCACGACCGCGTCGTGGTCAAGCGCATCGACGCAGAAGAGAAGACCGCTGGTGGCATCATCATTCCGGACACAGCGAAGGAAAAACCATCGCAGGGCGAAGTCATTGCAGTTGGGCCGGGCGGCCGCGATGAGAGCGGCAAGCTAATTCCGATCGACATCGAAGTCGGTGAGCGGGTGCTTTTTGGCAAATGGTCCGGCACCGAGGTCAAGATCGATGGGCAAGACCTGTTGATCATGAAGGAGAGCGACGTGATGGGCGTTCTCACCGATGTGTTCTCAAAGAAGAAGGTCGCCTAATCCTCGGCTCGCACAGCTCACCTTCCTGAGGAGAGCCTACCGGGCGCGCTGAAGGATCATTTAATTGGAACTGAGGGAATTCTCTATGTCAGCTAAAGAAGTCAAGTTCGGAGTAGATGCGAGGGATCGTATGCTGCGCGGCGTCGACATTCTCGCCAATGCCGTGCAGGTCACTCTTGGTCCGAAGGGCCGCAACGTCGTGCTCGACAAGTCGTTCGGCGCGCCACGTATTACCAAGGACGGCGTTGCCGTTGCCAAGGACATCGAACTCGACGACAAGTTCGAGAACATGGGTGCTCAAATGGTGCGCGAAGTGGCTTCGAAAGCTGCGGATGCTGCCGGCGACGGC